>NZ_VCDZ01000012.1:0-13748 GCF_005845405.1 Escherichia sp. E4930
TAATTATTACTCGCGGATGTTCACTGCCGTACAGGCAGCTTAGAAACGACTGGGTATCCAGAAATGGCAACCGATGATGTTCACTGCCGTACAGGCAGCTTAGAAACATAAAGAAACTATTTTGCGTTTCGTTCAGGTGTTCACTGCCGTACAGGCAGCTTAGAAAAACCTGAAGTTGCTGGAAAGCAGGGTAAGCGCGTTCACTGCCGCACAGGCAGCTTAGAAATGTTGAGCAATGTAATCGGGGTCAGATGCACCGTTCACTGCCGTACAGGCAGCTTCACAAATACGATGATGGCAGAAATTTAGCTGCGTTATGGCGCTCTCAACTCCGAACCATTAGCCACAACACGCAATAACAATTGTGATAATTGCGATAGAAATCAATTTCTCGCACAGAAATCAATGCTGTACTAATCCTAACTCCTTCAAATAAAAATAATCACAGGATGTGTTTATGTCTTCCAATTACCTTACTCCATCTGACCTCAAAACCATTCTCCACTCTAAACGCGCCAATATTTATTATCTGGAAAAATGCCGGGTGCAGGTGAATGGTGGGCGAGTGGAATATGTTACCAGTGAAGGTAAGGAGTCGTACTACTGGAATATCCCCATTGCGAATACCACGGCATTGATGTTGGGGATGGGAACATCCGTTACTCAGGCTGCGATGCGTGAATTTGCCCATGCCGGGGTGATGGTGGGCTTTTGTGGTACGAATGGCACGCCGCTGTATTCGGCAAATGAAGTTGATGTTGATGTCTCCTGGCTCAGTCCGCAAAGCGAATATCGTCCTACTGAATATCTTCAGCAGTGGGTTTCTTTTTGGTTTGCTGAAGATAAACGACTTGCCGCCGCGAAACGTTTTCAGTTAATCCGCCTGACACATATCGATAAGCACTGGTCCAGCGCGAAAATGCAGCGTGAACACGCCTTTCAGCCTGATGCTAATGCACTGCAGACCCTACTAAATCGTACTCGTGAAGAAATAGACGCGGCAGAAAACCATACGCAGCTTATGCTCGTAGAGGCCAAATTGACCAAAGCACTCTACAAAATGGTGAGCCAAACCGTGGGCTATGGCGACTTTACTCGCGCAAAACGGGGCGGTGGGATTGATATGGCCAACCGCTTTCTCGATCAGGGGAATTATCTGGCTTATGGGCTGGCGGCAGTGGCGGCGTGGGTAACCGGGATCCCGCATGGTTTAGCAGTAATGCACGGTAAAACACGTCGCGGCGGCCTCGTTTTTGACCTTGCCGATCTGATTAAAGATGCCCTGGTTATGCCACAAGCATTTATTGCCGCAATGGTGGGAGAAGATGCTCAGGAGTTTCGTCAACGCTGCATCAATATCTTTCAACAAGCAGATGCTCTGGATGTCATGATCACCTCTTTGCAAGATACGGCCCAGGCACTGGCTAAGGCTGATTAATGAATGTTCTGATTATCTCGCGCTGTACAAAAAAACGCCCGCGTGGAAAGCTGCCGTATTATTGATCAGTTTGCTGAACGCACCGGTGATGCCGCATGGCAAACGGTGATTACTCTGGAAGGCGTTAATACACTCCGCCGTTTACTGCGCAAAACTGCCAGGCGAAATACCGCAGTGGCATGTCACTGGCTGAAAAAGAACGGGCAAATGGAGTTGATGTGGATTGTGGGTAATATTCGTCGCTTTAATGCACAGGGACGCGTTCCCACGAATCGAACAACCCAAACCAGCCTGGTGAACAAGGAAGAAAATCGCTGGCAATGCGCGGAGAGCATTGCGCTGCTGGCGGCTATCGCCGGGTTGTTTCATGATTTTGGTAAAGCAGGACGCAGCTTTCAGCAAAGCCTGACCCATAAGAGCGCACGCAGTTATCAACCTTATCGGCATGAATGGATCTCACTGCGGCTCTTTCAGGCGTTTGTTGGTGAACAGCCAGACGATGTGTGGCTGGAGAAACTCGGGGAATTAACGGCAGATGATGAAGTTGCGATTCTTGAACGTCTGCAAAAAGACACGCCTCATTTTTCAAATAGTCCATTCAGTTCGCTGCAACCGCTAGCCAGGACGGTAGGTTGGCTGATCCTTTCCCATCATCGAATGCCGGAGAATCTTTCTCCACAGCCGGAACAATCATGCAAAGGTTGTGAAAGTTGGCTGGAGAAGCAACTGAATGCTGACTGGAATGCCGTTAACCACCGCAAAAATGACTGGACGCAACAGGATTTTGAGCAAGTCTGGCAGTTTCCATCAGGAACGCCGCTTCAAAGCGCGAGCTGGCGGGAAAAAGCGCGTCAGATTTCTCGCCGGGCAAGCAACGCGCTCGGTTTAAAGACATACGGGCAGATGGAACAGTTGTTCCCCTTACATATGGCGCGTTTTTGCCTGATGCTTGCCGATCACTACTATTCATCTAATGACGCGCAGCAAAAATGGCAGGACCCGGAATATATCGTCTGGGCAAATAGCGATCGCCAAAGCGGCACGCTCAAACAACGGGTAGACGAACATCTTGTGGGCGTCGCGCATCATGCGTATCTGCTTGGGCGGCAACTGATGCACACACGGGCATCGCTTCCGGCAATTGCCCGACATAAAGGTTTTAGCCAGCGGGCCACAGATGTGAAATATCGCTGGCAAGATAAAGCCTGGGATGTGGCGCGAGCGCTACGTGAACGAAGTCGGGAAGAGGGATTTTTCGGCGTCAATATGGCCTCGACGGGGTGTGGTAAAACCTTTGCGAACGCCCGCATTATGTATGCACTTGCCGACGAGCGAGAAGGGTGCCGATTTACCGTTGCGCTGGGATTGCGCACGCTGACTTTGCAAACCGGCGATGCTCTGCGCAGTCGGCTTGGACTGGGTGAGGATGAGCTGGCGGTACTGATTGGTTCGGCGGCAGTTAAGCAACTGTGGCAGCAGGAAAAAATAGACAATGATTGTGGAAGTGCTTCGCAAGAGCCGCCAACAGAGGAGCAACAGTTCGTTAAGTACGAAGGCAGCCTGCATACCGGGGCGCTGGAAAAATGGTTGAAGGATGACAGCAAACTTAAGGAGTTAGTGAGCGCGCCGATTCTGGTCTCGACGATTGATCATCTTATTTCCGCGACCGAGGGTGTGCGAGGCGGGAAACAGCTTCCGGCGATGTTGCGCCTGTTAACCAGCGATTTAGTGCTCGACGAACCTGATGACTTTGATATTGCCGATCTTCATGCAGTATGTCGTTTGATGAACTGGGCTGGGATGCTGGGAACGCGGGTATTACTTTCCTCGGCGACGCTACCTCAAGGGCTGATTCAGGCGTTGTTCGCGGCTTATCTCGCCGGGCGTAAAATGTGGCAGACGTCTTGTGGTACCAACGGCAGGCCCGTCAATATCTGCTGTGCCTGGTTTGATGAAAAAGATGCTGATGCAACGCAAATTTGCGACGGGCCTGGGTTTCGTGATGCACATGCAAAATTTGTTGCACGGCGAGCGGTGATGCTGGCTGAAAAAGAGCGACTGCATTTCGGGCGTGTTGCTTCAATTTCATCTGCATCAAGCACGATACAAGACGTTAGCGAAAGTGTGGCCCAGACGGTGCATACGCAAATGCTGAAGTTGCATCAGGCGCATCGCCAGCGACACGAAAGCGGTAAAACCGTTTCGCTGGGCCTGGTGCGCTTCGCGAATATCAATCCACTGGTTGCGGTGACCAAAGCTCTGATTGCCATTCCTTCACCAGAAGATGTCTGCATTCATTACTGTGTTTACCACTCCCGACATCCGCTGGCGGTGCGTTCAGATATTGAGAGGCGACTGGATCGCGCGTTTACTCGTCATAACGAACTCGATTTCTGGAACAACGAAGATATCGCAGATGCCTTACATAACCGTCCGGAATCGCACCATCTGTTTGTGGTGTTGGGGACATCGGTTATCGAAGTGGGGCGTGACTGGGATGCGGACTGGGGAATTATCGAACCAAGCTCCATGCGTTCGATAATTCAATTTGCCGGACGTATTCAGCGCCACCGTAGAA
This sequence comes from Escherichia sp. E4930, assembly GCF_005845405.1. Lineage (NCBI taxonomy): Bacteria > Pseudomonadati > Pseudomonadota > Gammaproteobacteria > Enterobacterales > Enterobacteriaceae > Escherichia > Escherichia sp. E4930. Next base: position 4,017 of record NZ_VCDZ01000012.1, read on the forward strand.
ATGTGCCGACCAGTGAGAATCTGGTTATTTTACATAGCAATATTAAAGCATTGCAGAAAAAAGCCCCCGCATTTTGTAAACCAGGTTTCGAAACAAAAGAACACTTGCTGGATAGCCACGATATTTGCGAACTGATTCCGATCGCGGATTACCGGACGATTAACGCCTTGCCGCGGATCCTGTCTGCCAATAATGACAACAAACTGGCGGAGCTTGAACATAGTCGTTTATCCGCCGAATTGATGAGCAGTAAAAGCAAACATGTGGTGGCGGCGCAATGGTGGCGTGCACCGCTAAGCTGGAATGGCTGGATGCAGCGCCAGACGCCATTTCGATATTCCCCTTTGCCGGAGGCGGTGTTTTTTCTGCATATGGATGATGAAGAAAGCGAAGCGCGTTTCTATTCCCGCACGGGCGACAACGAGCGTAAAGCGCAAGGGAATTTCAGGCGAGAAGAGGTGAGATGCGCCAGCGGCGTCGCTTGCTGGGGCGTGATGGATTACCAACACGTTTTGTTGAAATTAGCTGATAAGCAAAGTTGTGAGATAGCAAACGTTGGGGAAAAGTTTGCGGAAGTGAGAGTGCCGGCCAGTGAAGAAGATGCGGTCAATGACTGGCGTTATCACCCCTGGTTAGGTGTGTTTCGCAACCTGTGATGGGGCGAGCTGCCTGTACGGCAGTTTACAAGTCCGTATTCGGAGATACATCTATTTCTAAGCTGCCAACGGCAGTGCGCAAATGTTAATTGCATAACTATTGTGTGGCAAATAATTTATGCATGGTAATATTACTTTCGTTTATTGCATTGGGTTTGGCTAGATTAAATCGTAGATATATCTAGGTGAACTATCCATGATTATCACCACGGGGGTTGTCCCTTTTGCTGTATGCATCAGTTGTACTGAAGCCATGTTGAGCTACGGAGATTTTTCAGTGAAATCAGGGAGCAACTTTAATTTGATGGATTAACGATAGGAGCCGAGATGGAAAAAACGGCGCTAATACAATTTATAACTGACTATATCGCTTCGCGAAGGCAACCCAAAATCGAAGCCTTTGAAAAAGAAGCAGCAAAGCGGTTGGAACAGGGCGAGGACGCCAGCGTTATCGCTCTGGAGCGACAGGAACTCGAAGCACGCTACCTGCCACGTAACTGGTTAACGGATGCGGCAAATCGTGTTCGTTCTATAAGGATAATCTCCCACGGGGCAAAATATAGTAATGGTGACTCCAAAGCATATGGGCGTTATTTGGAGAAATTCGTCAGCGAGGGATATTTAAATACAGCATCACTGGCAATTATTAAAGAGGATGCTGAAGGCAATGCAGCCGTTTTTGATGTTGCAAAACTACTGCTAACGGAAGTCAACGGTGATTCATTACTCGCCAGCTTAAAACGTGGTGATTATCATTCATTAAATGCCTTTGCGTTGAATGAAGAGCAATTAAACCAATGGGTTGAGTACTTTAGTGAAGCGTATATACCCGAGTGGATAAAAGCTCATAAACTATCGAAGCAAATATATTTCCCTGTCGATGATGGCTATCATCTGCTCTGCCCACTGTTTTCCAGTTCACTGGCGCAGGCGATGTATGAAAAGCTAACTGCCGTTCGCTTTAGTGAGGAGTCGAAAGCCATTCGCGATGCCCGCAAAGCAGGAAAATGGCACTCCCAGCCAGATATCTGGTTTCCTAATCTTGCCGAAATGCATTTTGGCGGCACAAAACCGCAGAATATTTCTTTGCTCAATAGTGTGCGTGGTGGCCGAGTCTGGCTGTTGCCGTCAATGCCGCCCACCTGGGCGACGCTGGATCGCGCACCACAAAACATGCGCAGTATTTTTTCCCTACGCGGCGATTTCAATCGGGCGGCTTCAGGCATCATAGCCGGATGACTTACCTGCTGAAGGTTGACATAAATAATGTTCATATCCGAACTGCGCGGGCGAAATATATTGATGAGTTGATTGATCTGCTGTTCATGCAGGCGTCTTCATTTCAGCAAGAAAAATGGCAGGGATGGTCCGCGCAATCACCAGACTTACCTCGCCACCAACAACTTTGGCTGGACCCGTGGCGAAGCCTCTCAGATGAGACTTTCAAACAGGAGCGTGAGAAAAACGACTGGCAAGAGACGGTCGCCGATGATTTCGCGCGCTGGCTGAACTACCGACTAAAAAAAGCCCGTTTCGATGTCGGTGCTGTCGAGCAAAGGGAGTGGCGCAGTCAGTCCCTGTTTACTCAACGGATGCGTGAAATGGAAGCCGTTTTGCAGGAGGCGCTGAAATGAGTTATCTGCTCTTGTTACCCCATGTACGCATCGAAAACGCTAACGCTGTCTCCGGGTTGACCTGGGGATTCCCGTCGATGACCCATTTTCTCGGTTATGTCCATGCGCTTTCTCGCAAAGTCGTGGATGAATTTGGCGTAAGTTTTGACGGTTGTGCGGTAGTAAGCCATGAACAGCATATTCAGGCGTACAGCTCCGGGCGCGATTTTCAATTCGCTCTCACCCGTAACCCATTAACCAGAGAAGGTAAAACCGCCTCGTTCAATGAAGAGGGCCGTATGCACCTGACGGTTTCTCTGCTGATTGAATGTAATGGCGAAATTACCAATGGTGAATATGGCAGAAAAGCCCTTTGCGACCATCTGAAAATGCTTTGCCAGAGCCACAAACTGGCGGGCGGCAGCATTGTTGACATGCGCGAACCACAGCTTTTTCATGCGCCTGAAGATGAAAAGCAACTGCGTAAAATCATCTGGCGTTTAATGCCTGGCTATGCGCTTTACGATCGCAGTGAATGGCTGGCTGAACATCACCAACAACATCCCGATATATCGTTGCTTGATGCCTGGCTTGATTTTGCTGCCGTTAAATATCAGGCCGAATCTCCGGCAGAAGACAACAGCGCACAATGGGTATACCAGCCGAAGCCAATGCCTGGTTTCCTGGTACCGTTAATGTGTGGCTACCAACGCATTTCTCCTGTTTACGCACCCGGTGAAGTTGAAAATGCGCGCGATACCTCAACGCCATTTGCCTTTGCCGAAGCGGTATATGGCATCGGCGAATGGCGCGGATTACATCGCATTACTGACTTGCAACCGCTGATGTGGCGTTACCGTACAACGGACACTGGCTACTATTGCTCGGCAATACCAGTCGTTGACGACCCTACGATTAATGAAGATGACGATACAGAATAAGGACATAATTATGGCAAAGGCCCCTGTAGCAGTAAAAACGGCGTCAGTACTGGCATTTGAGCGCAAACTGGCAACCTCTGACGCGGTGATGTACGCAGGTAACTGGCAAGGAAATGAATGGCAACCTATTGAGATTCAGGAGAAAGCCGTTCGCGGAACCATCTCCAATCGCCTGAAAGATGCAATTTCCAGTAATGAGTTAAAGCTGAATGCAGAAATCCAAAAAGCCAACTTGCAGCGGGTAGATGTGGCAGCGCTTCCGGTTGATGCGGATACGTTAAAAGTGATGTTTACGCTGCGCGTGCTGGGTAATTTATCCTCACCTTCAGTATGTAATGATATGACCTATCAGGAGGCGCTTTCCGGCGTTATTGAAGGTTATATCAGTGAACATGGCTTTAAAGAGCTGGCGCTTCGCTATGCCCTGAATCTGGCAAATGGTCGTTTTCTGTGGCGTAACCGTATCGGTGCCGAGCAAATTCAGGTGAAAGTCACCGCTAACGACAAATCATGGACTTTTAACAGCCATGACTTCTCTTTACGTCAATTTGAACAGGGCCAGAGTAGCGTCACAGAACTGGCGGCAACGATTGAACAAGGATTAAGTGGAAAAGAGTGGGTAATGCTTACCGTTGAAGCGCAGGTTCGTCTTGGTGCCGGGCAAGAAGTTTTCCCGTCGCAGGAGCTGGTACTCGACAGCAACAGTAGCAAAAGTCGTGTGTTATATCAGGTAGCTGGCATTGCTGGTATCCACTCTCAGAAGATTGGCAATGCTTTACGTACCATCGATACCTGGCATCCAAAAGTGGATGAATTAGGTGCTATCGCCGTGGAACCTTACGGTTCTGTAACCAGTCGCGGTGTGGCCTGCCGTCAACCGAAAGAAAAACTCGATTTTTATACCTTACTGGACAATTGGGTGACCAAAGGGATGAAACCAGACGTTGAGCAGCAGCACTACGTGATGGCTGTGCTGATCCGCGGCGGTGTCTTTGGTGAGAAATCGGAATAAGGAGCTGCCAATGGATCACTACCTTGAGATCCGCGTTCTGCCAGATCCTGAATTTTCGAGCGAAATGTTGATGGCGGCGTTATTTGCCAAACTGCATCGGGCATTAGGTGCAAGAGGGCAAGGCGATATCGGCGTGAGTTTCCCGGACGTAAATGTTATGCCAGGAGCGCGTTTACGCTTGCATGGTAGCGCTCAGGCATTACAGGCGCTTGAAGCCTCAGCGTGGCGTAAAGGACTTACGGACTATTGCCAATGTTCACCGGTCACCCCCGTTCCAGACATAAAGGGCTGGCGAGTAGTAAGCCGTGTGCAGGTTAAAAGTAACCCCCTGCGTCTGTTAAGGCGTTCAGTGAAAAAAGGCTGGCTTACTGAAGAACAGGCGATTGAGCGATTGGCGACGCAAGCTGAACAGCGGACCGACTTACCTTTTCTTAATATGAAGAGTTTGTCGAGTCAGCAACAGTTCAAGTTGTTTATCCGACACGGGGATTTGCGTACAGAACCGGTTAAAGGGGGATTCAGTAGTTATGGATTAAGCGCAACCGCTACTATTCCCTGGTTTTGATTGGTTAGTTGTAATGTATAAAAGACCTGGCCTTACCGTCAGGTCTTTTTGTCTATTGAAAAGCCGATTTCTGGCTGGAAATAGAATAAAGAATTCAATGCCCTACACTTTCATCAGTATATGGATATTTATTTAATGAATGAAGGTAATCGTAGCGCCCTGGTTCAGTCATGGATTGATGATGGCGATACCAGCCAGCCTCCAGAAAAAATTCACGTCCCGTTCGTGTTGACGCCACCGGTCGCTCATGTAAAAGGGGGGCGAGGGACAACAACTCAAAATCAAAAAATTGGCGAATACCCTACCAAAAGATCGCGAAAGCTTGTTCTTTCTCAATGTCCTGGACATTCCACCTAATAGTGAGAAAAATGAAGGTAAAAACCAGATTAAATTCGCGATGCAAAACCGCATCAAATTTATTTATCGTCCGGAGGGTATAGCTGGTGTCGATAAAGGAAGTTTTTCTCGACTGAATATCAGAGCTGTCAGTAATGGTATTAATATAAAAAATAATTCAGCGAACTGGATAACTATTCCTGAACTGAAAGGTAATGCCAAATTAAATAAAGAAACTCTGGTACTAGCACCCTGGTCAGAACAGACCGTCACCACATCTTCCGTTGTTAGCCAGTACAATGTTACGCTGATTGATGATCATGGAAACTATTTGAGTGAAAAAGTAAAAACCGTCAAATAGATCAGGGATTGATTATGTCTAAACTTAATTCTATTACACTGGCTATCCTGTCGGTGTTGGCAACTTCGTCTGCATGGGCGGAAGATGAAACATTTGACACCCATTTTATGATTGGCGGATTAAATGGGGAAAAAATTTCTGACTATCATATTGATAGTGATAAGCCGATGCCCGGTATCTATGATATGGATGTATACCTGAATAATCAGTGGCGCGGACATTATAATGTCGATATTAAAGACGATCCAGATGCAACATGTTTATCCTGGGAGCAGTTAAAGCAAATAGGTATCCTCACTGAAGGCATTAATATCGATAAAAGCGTGGAATGTGTACCACTTCGGGAAGCGGTACAGGGCGGCAGCGTTGACTATGATATTGGGCATTTTAACCTGAAGTTAAGTGTACCCCAAGCCTATGTCGTTGAGTATGAACGCGGATATGTCCCGCCTGAGGCATGGGATCGCGGGATTAACGCATTATATACGTCTTATTATGCCAGTCAGTATTACAGTAATTATAAGCACGGAGGAGATAATAAAAGTAGCTATTTAAATCTGAATAGTGGTTTGAATCTTCTGGGCTGGCAGTTGCATTCAAATGCAAATTATACGAAAAGTGACGAGAGCAGCGGTAAATGGAAGAGTAACACGTTATATCTGGAGCGCGGAATTCCACAAATTCTTGGCACATTGCGTGCTGGTGAAATGTATACCGGTTCTGATGTTTTTGACTCCGTGCGTTTTCGCGGTGTACGCCTATGGCGCGATATGCAGATGTTGCCGAACTCTAAACAGAATTTTACTCCAGTGGTGCGTGGTGTTGCCCAAAGTAACGCACTTGTCACTATCGAACAAAATGGCTTTGTGGTTTACCAGAAAGAGGTTCCGCCAGGTCCATTCGCCATTGATGATTTGCAACTTGCTGGTGGTGGTGCAGATCTGGAAGTTACCGTTAAAGAAGCTGACGGTTCGGTATCGCGTTATCGTGTACCTTATTCATCTGTACCAAATATGTTGCAACCGGGCGTTTCGAAATATGAATTTGCTGCCGGACGTAGTCGTATCGAGGGAGCCAGCGATCAGTCAGATTTTATTCAGGGAAGCTATCAGTATGGCCTTAATAATTTGCTGACTCTCTATGCTGGCACGCAGTTGTCTGATAATTACTCATCGTTTGTTCTCGGCACGGGATGGAATACACCGATTGGTGCTGTATCGGTTGATTTTACCCATTCCCATAGTGAACAAGATAACGGTGATGTGTTTAATGGTCAAAGTTATCAGATTGCCTGGAACAAATATCTCTCTCAAAGTGGAACGCAATTTTCGCTGGCGGCCTGGCGTTATTCTTCTCGGGATTATCGTACTTTTAACGATCACGTGTGGGCAAATAGCAGGAAAAGCTATAATCGAGAAGATGACTCAGTTTATGATATCGCCGACTATTATCAGTACGATTTTGGTCGTAAGAACAGCTTTTCTGTAAATATAAACCAGTCATTACCAGAAAATTGGGGATATCTGTCGGTCAGCGGTCAATGGCGGGATTATTGGGAACGCAGCGGGACAGGGAAAGATTATCAACTCAGCTATTCGAACTCCTGGGAACGCCTTAGTTATACCTTGTCTGTTAGCCAGACCTACGATGAAGATAACCGCGAAGATAGACGCATTAACTTATATTTCTCAATTCCCTTCTCGTGGGGCGATGGAATCACTGAAAAACGACGAGATTTATTTGTTTCTAACTCGACCACTTTTGATAAAGACGGCTATCGGTCGAATAATACCAGCCTCAGCGGTGTAGCGGGGAGTCGCGATCAGTTCAGCTACGGGGCTAACTTAAGCCATCAACACCAGGGCAGCGAAACAACAGCAGGTGGAAACCTGACCTGGCGTGCGCCATTGGCGACTATTGGTGGCAGCTATAGCCAGTCGAAAAGATATCAACAGGTTAGCGGTAATATTCAAGGCGGTTTAGTCGCGTGGTCGGACGGGGTGGCACTGGCTCCCAGACTTTCCGATACGTTCGCCATCGTCAAAGCGCCGGGACTGGAGGGAGCGGCGGTGCAGGGATATCGTTACCTGACCACGGATAGCAGAGGCTACGCTATTTATGACAACCTGACGCCGTATCGTGAAAATACGTTGATGTTGGATATTGCCGACAGTAAAAGCGATGTGGCGCTACTGGGTAACCGTAAAAACACCGTTCCTTATCGTGGTGCGGTAGTGATGACGCAGTTTGAGACTGATAAACGCAAGCCCTGGTATTTCATCTCCCAACGCCCTGATGGCTCTCCGTTGCCGTTTGGTTATGAGGTTGAAGATGAAAGCGGCAACAATGTGGGCTTAGTAGGACAGGGAAGCCGGATATTTATTCGCACCAATGATGTTCCCGCGTCGATTCGCGTCTCGGTTAATAAACAGCAGGAACAATTCTGCACTATTACCTTTGATAACGTTATTGATGACAATAAAGTTTATATTTGTCGTTAAGGGATTTGTTTATGAAGAAATATTGGTTTTTGTTTCTACTGGCTTTGCCTTTTTTGGGGCAGGCTAAATGTACTATCAACGGAAATTCTACTGCAATACAGGGCGTAAATTTAGATCTAACAACGGGAAATGGAACGGTTACATTTTCTCCTAATCTGACGGGGGAAGTCACATGTAATTCGACTCAAGATAAGGTAAATGTGCTTAAAACATTAGATAATTATGTTGTAGAGATGAAAGAAAATCAAAACAGCAATCAATCAATTTATATTAAGTTTAATCTTGATGTCGGAGATGGATTTCCTGTTGACACGGGAGATAGGAAAACTTATTCAGTTAACGATACTATTAATAATAAAAGTATAGCATTAACAGCTTCATATATAAAATCGCCTGAAAGTAATGCGAATGTTCAAAAAGTATATTCTAATTCATTCATCTTGAATGCTCCTGCGGTTGTCTTTCCATTTGAAAATGGTTCAGCAACTAATTTTTGCTATCAAAACATTATCTTTTATTTTATATGTTATGTGAGCAATAGGTTACCAACAGATGCTGCTTATCAACAGAATTTAAATGTTAATATAACAAAACACAAACCTACAACCTGTAGTTTCTCGCAACCGACTTACGAAATAAGAATGCCAGAAACAACGATAAGTGAGATGCAATCTGCCAATAACACAAAATCAGGTTCTATAGATCTGGTTTTAAATTGTGACAGTGTTTATAACGTCACGACTAATCCAGTGACTTTTAAAATTGCGCGCGGTGAATGGGATGATAGTGGAACCATTCTGAAAAACACATCGCTTAATGGTGCTAAGGGGGTTGGGTTCCAGATTTATAATGGTAACGCAACGACACCGTTAAAACTGGGCGATACTCTGATGAACAAACTAACTAAAATGGCGGCCATTGAGAATCAGTACACCTTCCCGATTACCGCGAAATATGTCCGCGTGAATGAGGAAGCACTACAGCCTGGAGAAGTCCAAAGCAAAGCCATATTTGCCGTATCCTACGACTAGTGGGTATAGTCATCAGCCACTGATTTTCACGTACTTTCGAAGAGGAAGTACGTGTTTTTTATTTAAGGCGCATTAATGCGAAAAAAAAGCCCGTACTTTCGTACGAGCTCTTCTTAAAATATGGCGGTGAGGCGGGGATTCGAACCCCGGATACGTTGCCGTATACACACTTTCCAGGCGTGCTCCTTCAGCCACTCGGACACCTCACCAAATTGTTTTGCTGCCTGACCTCATGGGTGGCAACGGGGCGCTACTATAGGGAGTTGGAGTAAAACGGTCAAGAAGAATTTATAGAGATTGATTCGTTTGGTTACGCAATGAACACGCTGTTTGCGTGACGGAGATTATGACCGTATGTGTTCTGTTCAACTGTTTATCAAAAGCTATGCATAAAATATGAGATTGAAGAAGTACCAAATCGACCCTTTTTTTAGGTTGAAATGTAACTCATTGATTTTGTTTATTGCTATTTTGAAGTCTGGAAAAAGGGTTTGAATCTGCGATTTTGTAAGTTTTAACAGTAAATCAATCGGATAGTCTGCTATTATTCCAGTTCACTGCCGTACAGGCAGCTTAGAAAACGTCTGATAGCGAGAACGTCATGGTTTTGGCGTTCACTGCCGTACAGGCAGCTTAGAAAGGTGACCAGGCACAAACGGCACCAGCGCGGCTGTTCACTGCCGTACAGGCAGCTTAGAAACGTCGCGCCAAATTGA
>NZ_VCDZ01000013.1:0-90386 GCF_005845405.1 Escherichia sp. E4930
GTGGTGTCATTGTCCAGGTAGAACGTTGCGTTTTCATATATGGGGCTTCTTGTGGTGGATTTAAATATGCATCTGGTAATACACAGCATTGCCTGATGCGACGCTGCCGCGTCTTATCAGGCCTACGAGTTCAGTGCTGTGTGTCGGTCGGATAAGGCGTTCACGCCGCATCCGACAATAATAGCGTTGCCTGATGCGACGCTGCCGCGTCTTATCAGGCCTGCGAGTTCAGTGCTGTGTAGGTCGGATAAAGCGTTCACGCCGCATCCTACAATAACAGCATTGCCTGATGCGACGCTGCCGCGTCTTATCAGGCCTACGAGTTCAGTGCTGTGTAGGTCGGATAAGGCGTTCACGCCGCATCCGACAATAACAACTTTGCCTGATGCAATTACTCTTCGCCGTTAAACCCGGCGCGATTCAACAGGAACTGTGCCAGCAACGCCACCGGACGACCGGTTGCGCCTTTTGCTTTACCAGAACGCCAGGCGGTTCCTGCAATATCCAGGTGCGCCCAGTTGTACTTGCGGGTAAAGCGCGACAGGAAGCAACCTGCGGTAATTGCCCCACCAGGACGACCGCCAATGTTCGCCATATCGGCAAAATTGGACTCCAGCTGTTCCTGATACTCGTCACCCAGCGGTAAACGCCATGCGCGGTCACCGGATTGTTCAGACGCGGCAATCAGTTCATGGGCCAGCGGATTGTGGTTCGCCATCAGACCAGTAATATGATGACCCAGCGCGATCACGCAGGCACCGGTCAGCGTCGCCACGTCAATCACCGCTTCCGGCTCAAAACGCTCAACGTAAGTTAACACGTCGCACAGTACCAGGCGGCCTTCGGCGTCGGTATTCAGCACTTCTACGGTTTGACCGGACATGGTGGTTAACACATCGCCCGGACGATAGGCACGACCGCCAGGCATGTTTTCGCAGCCTGCCAGCACGCCGATAACGTTAATCGGCAGTTGCAGCTCTGCGACCATCCGCATCACGCCGTAAACCGCTGCCGCGCCGCACATATCGTACTTCATCTCATCCATGCCTTCGGAAGGCTTGATGGAGATACCGCCGGAGTCGAAGGTTAAACCTTTACCGACCAGCACGATTGGGCGTGCATCTTCCGACGCGTTGCCTTTGTACTCAATCACCGACATCAGCGATTCGTTTTGTGAACCCTGACCGACCGCCAGATAGGAATGCATCCCCAGCTCTTTCATCTGCTGTTCGCCGATAACGCGGGTGATAACATTCTTGCTGTAGCTGTCAGCCAGCTGGCGCGCTTGTGAAGCGAGATAAGCGGCGTTACAAATATTCGGCGGCATATTGCCGAGATCTTTTGCTGCTTTAATCCCGGCGGCAATCGCCAGACCGTGCTGGATCGCGCGCTCCCCGCTGGTCAGTTCACGGCGGGTCGGCACGTTGAACACCATTTTACGCAGCGGACGACGCGGTTCGCTCTTGTTCGTTTTCAGCTGATCGAAACTGTAGAGCGTCTCTTTTGCCGTCTCGACAGCCTGGCGCACTTTCCAGTAGTTGTTACGGCCTTTAACGTGCAGCTCGGTCAGGAAGCAGACCGCTTCCATCGAGCCAGTATCATTCAGCGTATTAATGGTTTTCTGAATCACCTGCTTATACTGGCGCTCATCCAGCTCACGTTCTTTACCGCAACCAATAAGAAGGATGCGCTCAGAAAGCACGTTCGGCACATGGTGGAGCAACAGTGTCTGCCCCGGTTTTCCTTCCAGTTCGCCCCGGCGCAGCAGGGCGCTGATGTACCCATCGCTGATTTTATCGAGCTGTTCTGCAATCGGAGAAAGGCGACGTGGTTCGAAGACGCCCACGACGATGCAGGCACTCCGCTGTTTCTCCGGGCTACCGCTTTTTACACTAAACTCCATGCACTACGCTCCTGAATCTTAAAGACAACGGCGGTGGCTACAGATAGAATTGCAAGCTTTCGTAACTCATGTCCGCTGTTGCGATGACTTCGTGTTAATCTTAACGTTATTACGGCATTGGCACGTCAGAACAAAATCTGAGAGGTGAATCCGTTGAGTATAATTATCTTAGCGACGATTTCGACGACTCAAGAGAATAAATGACGTTTAAGCCATGAAACAAGCTAAAATCCTGCAAAAGACGAGTTTTTACGGGCGTATTTAAAGTGATAATCATAAGATATCTGGTGCGGGAGACGCTCAAAAGCCAGCTGGCGATACTCTTCATCTTGCTTTTGATCTTCTTCTGTCAAAAGTTAGTGAGGATCCTCGGCGCAGCGGTTGACGGCGATATTCCGGCGAATCTGGTGCTCTCCCTGTTGGGGCTGGGCGTGCCGGAAATGGCGCAGCTTATCCTGCCATTAAGCCTGTTCCTCGGGCTGCTGATGACGCTGGGCAAACTGTATACCGAAAGTGAAATTACGGTAATGCATGCCTGCGGCCTGAGCAAAGCGGTTCTGGTGAAAGCGGCGATGGTTCTCGCGGTGTTCACGGCGATTGTCGCGGCGGTTAACGTGATGTGGGCGGGGCCGTGGTCATCGCGCCATCAGGATGAAGTGCTGGCAGAAGCGAAAGCTAACCCAGGCATGGCGGCGCTGGCGCAAGGGCAATTCCAGCAAGCGACTAATGGCAGCTCAGTGCTGTTCATTGAAAGTGTTGATGGCAGCGATTTCAAAGATGTGTTCCTCGCGCAAATTCGACCAAAAGGTAACGCGCGTCCTTCTGTGGTGGTGGCCGATTCCGGACATTTAACGCAACTGCGCGACGGATCCCAGGTCGTCAGCCTCAACCAGGGAACGCGCTTCGAAGGCACTGCACTGTTACGTGATTTCCGCATTACGGACTTCCAGGATTATCAGGCGATCATTGGTCACCAGGCGGTGGCGCTCGACCCGAACGATACCGACCAGATGGACATGCGCACATTGTGGAACACCGACACCGATCGTGCCCGCGCAGAACTGAACTGGCGTATCACGCTGGTATTCACCGTGTTTATGATGGCGCTCATGGTTGTGCCTCTGAGCGTGGTTAACCCGCGTCAGGGACGTGTCCTGTCGATGCTGCCAGCCATGCTGCTATATCTGCTTTTCTTCCTGATCCAGACCTCCCTTAAATCGAACGGCGGTAAAGGTAAGCTGGACCCGACGCTGTGGATGTGGACCGTTAACCTGATTTATCTGGCTTTGGCGATTGTTCTCAACCTTTGGGACACCGTGCCGGTCCGCCGCCTGCGCGCCAGTTTTTCGCGTAAAGGAGCGGTGTGATGCAACCTTTTGGTGTTCTTGACCGCTATATCGGTAAAACCATTTTCACCACCATCATGATGACGCTGTTCATGCTGGTGTCGCTCTCCGGCATTATCAAGTTTGTCGATCAGCTGAAAAAAGCCGGGCAGGGGAGTTACGACGCGGTAGGCGCGGGAATGTATACCCTGTTGAGCGTGCCGAAAGATGTGCAAATCTTCTTCCCGATGGCGGCCCTGCTGGGCGCGTTGCTCGGACTGGGGATGCTGGCACAGCGCAGCGAACTGGTGGTGATGCAGGCTTCTGGTTTTACCCGCATGCAAGTCGCGTTGTCAGTAATGAAAACCGCCATTCCACTGGTTTTGCTGACGATGGCGATTGGCGAATGGGTCGCGCCGCAGGGCGAACAGATGGCGCGTAACTACCGCGCGCAGGCGATGTACGGTGGTTCGTTGCTCTCTACTCAACAAGGTTTATGGGCCAAAGATGGTGACAACTTTGTCTATATTGAGCGAGTAAAAGGTGACGAAGAGTTAGGTGGTATCAGTATTTATGCCTTTAACGAGAATCGTCGTCTGCAATCCGTTCGCTATGCCGCTTCCGCGAAGTTTGACCCTGAACATAAAGTCTGGCGTCTGTCGCAGGTTGATGAATCTGACCTGACCAATCCAAAACAGATAACCGGTTCGCAGACGGTGAGCGGCACCTGGAAAACCAACCTCACGCCGGACAAACTGGGCGTGGTGGCGCTGGATCCGGATGCGCTCTCCATCAGTGGTTTGCACAACTACGTGAAGTATCTGAAGTCGAGCGGTCAGGACGCCGGGCGCTACCAGCTTAATATGTGGAGCAAAATCTTCCAGCCGCTATCCGTGGCGGTAATGATGCTGATGGCGCTGTCATTTATCTTCGGCCCGCTGCGCAGCGTGCCGATGGGCGTGCGCGTGGTCACTGGTATTAGCTTCGGTTTTGTGTTCTACGTACTGGACCAGATCTTCGGCCCGCTGACGTTGGTTTACGGCATCCCGCCGATTATTGGCGCATTGTTGCCAAGCGCCAGCTTCTTCTTGATCAGCCTGTGGCTGTTAATGAGAAAATCGTAACCTGATGAACGAATAAAGGGAGCATAAGCTCCCTTTATTATTGTTAGCAAAGTGGCGTAGGCCTGATAAGCGTAGTGCATCAGGCAAAGGCAAGCTGGTGTGAGAGAACACAAACAGCGCCTGACTTACCTTTTTCTCCCCCCAAGCAAACTCCCCAGCACACCGCGTACAATCTGATTCGTCACCTGGCGGGCGGCGCTTTTCGCCATTGTTTGCACCACGCCATCTTTCTTCCCGCCGCGTGGTCCGGTAGTGCCAAACAAAATATCCTTCAACCCACCCAGAATACCGTCATCTTCACTTATCTCTTTCCCTTTGGCCGGAGGGGTATTTTGCTGCTCGGTGCTTGCCTGTACGCCTTTTTGCAACATCTCATAGGCGGATTCCCGGTCCACGTCATCTTCATACTTGCCATACACCGGGGAGTGATTAATCAAGCCATTACGCTCATCTTCTGTCACCGGCCCCATCCGTGAACAAGGCGCGATCACCATCGCACGCTCCACCACAGAAGGACTTCCTTTCGCATCCAGAAAAGAGATCAACGCTTCGCCGGTTCCTAGTTCCTGAATCGCCTTTTCCGTATCAAATGCAGGATTAGGTCGCATGGTTTGCGCTGCCGTCTTCACCGCTTTCTGGTCTTTCGGTGTAAAGGCGCGCAGAGCGTGCTGAACGCGATTACCCAACTGCCCAAGCACGTTGTCCGGAATATCAGAAGGGTTTTGCGAAACAAACCAGACGCCCACGCCTTTTGAACGGATAAGCCTTATTACCTGTTCAATCTTATCCAGCAGCACCTGCGGCGCATCGTTAAACAACAGATGCGCTTCGTCGAAGAAAAACACCAGTTTCGGTTTATCCAGATCGCCTGCTTCCGGCAGTTGCTCATACAACTCTGAAAGCATCCACAACAGGCTGGCGGCGTACAGTTTAGGCATCTGGTAGAGTTTTTCGGCGCTAAGGATATTGATAACACCCTTACCGTTGGCATCAGTACGCATCCAGTCTTTGATATCCAGCATCGGCTCACCAAAGAAATGCGTTGCCCCTTGCTGTTCCAGCGTCAGTAATCCGCGCTGGATGGCACCAACCGATGCGCTACTAATATTACCGTACTGATTCTGGAATGATTTGGCGTTATCACCGATGTATTGGGTAATCGCCCGCAAATCTTTAAAGTCGAGAAGCAACAATCCCTGATCGTCAGCAATACGGAAAATGATATTCAGGACGCCAGATTGCACATCGTTGAGATTCAACAAACGCGCCAGCAACAACGGCCCGAGATCCGATACCGTTGCCCGCACTGGATGACCTTTCTCACCAAAAATATCCCATACCACCACTGGATTCGCATGTGGTTGCCAGTCGTTGACGCCGATATTTTTCAACCGAGCGAGCAGTTTTTCCGAGGTCGTACCTTCTGCCGCAACTCCGGTCAAATCACCTTTTACATCGGCCATAAACACCGGAACGCCGATTTCTGACAGAGATTCCGCCAGTTTTTGCAGCGTGACAGTTTTACCTGTCCCCGTTGCGCCAGTAATCAGTCCGTGACGGTTAGCCATAGCGGGTAGTAAAAACAGTTCTGTGTCCGGCGTGCGGGCAATTAAACGTGGTTCGCTCATGAGATTTCCTCCAGTTCCCTGTCTGGAGTATAGGCACGGTTAAAAAGTTTTCACCACTAAATTCAGCCGATTGCGAGATATCTTAAAGGCCTGGCAGAAGTGAACCAACAAAGCCTCCACAATTCATAATTGTAGGCACCGCACCTTGCCAGAAGTTGATTTGATTATCGCGAATACAGGCGCCGCAGTGACCACGGCTGCGCGGCGCTACCCTGGGCAACCACGCGGCGAATCACCTTATGTTCGGTAATTAGCGGATATTGCGAGAATCCCTAATCGTTATTGATTATCGACATGCTTTTGTCGTTCACTGGTGTTGCCCGGGAAGTGTAGAGCATGGTAGGGCGGGGCCTGGAGTGTGACAAAGGTTACACATCGCTGTATGCAATGCTGAAAATTTCAGCACTTAGCGAGGTGCGAGCAAGCTGGCGCTTGCATGGTGGCGTGCGACAGGTATAATCCACAACGTTTTCCGCATACCTCTTCAGTGCCGAAGTGGCGAAATCGGTAGACGCAGTTGATTCAAAATCAACCGTAGAAATACGTGCCGGTTCGAGTCCGCCTTCGGCACCATATCGTATGCAAATCGAGTCGCTCAAGGGCGACTTTTTTTGTGTCTGGAATCCAGCAGTTATCTACCTTTTTCGCTATTTTAACTCTCTCAGGGGCAACCTATATCAACGTACATCTACCAACACATGTTGGTATAGATGATGGTATTTCCGGTTCGATAATGCTTGTACCAACAGGGAGGGGATAAGCATGGCGTTAACAGATATAAAAATCAGAACAGCCAAGCCAACGGATAAGCAATACAAACTGACCGATGGCAGCGGTATGCACTTGCTTGTCCATCCTAATATTAGCCGTTTGACTATGCAAAAATCAGTCTGGGTAATATTTAGCGTATATGTTTAATTAATATACAACTAATCAACCAGCTTCCAACGTGGAGCTGGTTGATGGATTTGACCCGCCATCTCTGGATGTGTTTTGTGTACGGATAGGCAAAGATACAATTTTCAAATTGCTTGTAATAAATGTCTCAAAGAGACTATAGATATCAGCGGATTGCTTTTATAGAATAGGTGTAATCTTACTTTTGAGAACATGAAGTTATGAGCGCAATCACATTACGTAAAGCGTTGGGTGTACTTGCGAAGTCATCTTCGTTTTCCGTCACCACCGTTACACATCGCCAGAAGGACGAGTTCGACCAGTTGAAAGAACAACTCTTTGTAAAACAAGAGATTGAGACTGAATTACAACGTTATTTAGAAATTGCTAAGTCTGGCGAAATCATTTTTCTGTGCGGTAGTAGCGGGGATGGGAAGTCCGAGATTTTAACCCGTTGCCAATCAAATCCGCGTTATCAGCGGCGATTTAATTTTCATCTGGATGCAACGCATAGCTTTGCCCCGCGACAATCAGCCATTGATGCTTTGAATGATTTATTTGCGAATCATCATCAGCAATCATCTCCATTGCTCATTGGTATCAACACCGGAATGCTCGCTAATTTTGCTAGAGAAGGAGCTAAATGCCATCAGGTGATCCGATCGGCTATTGACTCATTTTTATCGGCGCAGCACGACGCAAGCCGCCCTTACCGTAACGAGAATTGTTCTTTTTTTGATTTTGAACACTACCCTAAATTTCAGTTTAACGAAAATAAAAATTATTCACCATTTATTAAAACTTTATTAGATAACTTAACTCGCGATGATGACAATAACTTATTTCAGGTTATTTTTCGGCGCGATGAATCAGTTAATCCAGAGCTAAAAGAGGTCGTGAATTTTAAATTGCTTTGCATGCCTGGCGTGCAGAATGTATTAATTACACAACTCTTTAAAGCTCGATTAATTAAAGACCAGTTCGTAACTACCAGAACACTGTTGGATTTTTTGCATCACCTGCTGATGGGACCTGGCTACTTATTTGATAACCTCTTCACCGGTGAAGAAAATGATTTGATTGAAAAAGTTTGCGATTTTGATCCCGCTAGATTGCACACTTATGAACTTGATCAGTTTGTTCTGCGCTATGAACTGGGACTGGTTGACGCTGAGCTAGATGATTTTTTAGTCGCACTTGAGTCGTTGCATATTAAGTTTGATCGCCAGTGCGTTAAGCCAGGCGATGCAACTTCATTGATCCGGCTTTTTTGGCTGCTACAACACGAATCATTGGGAAATGATTATCATCGGAAATTTTCCGCGTTCTTTAACGAGTCGGTGTTTGAACGTTACTCAGAAATCTGGCACTTGCATAGAAATTACACAGCAGATCCAGAGCAAAAAAGATCACTGAATCGCTTCTATGCATTTGAACTCATCGCGGGTATCCAGCGTTATGCGAACCGCAAAGCGCCTGAATTAAGTATGCAAAAAGAAGAGTTCTTTTTGGGTGAATTTGGTGGGGTTAAAATAACCGCGCCGGTAGAGGTTAAGCCTAATTGGGATGCCATCCGCAATAAACATACTGCCCATCCAACCGGTTTCGATGTCTATTTAAAAGTGGGGGGAAATCCACTGCCGCATATCCATATCGGACTTAATCTTTTTGAACTATTGGACAAACTGAATAATGGCTATCGTCCGAATAAATACGATAAAAACGCTATTGTGTTACTCGATGAAATTGTTGAGTTGATTGCAGGGCAGGCTAAATTCAGCCGCGAAATCAAATTTTATGACGGCGGACAACGGGTTTATCGTGCAAAGGCTGATGACGATATGATCACTATTAGCGGTATGGAGGGTTAGCAGAATGTACCCTATCGCAACTGAGTTAAAGGTGGGTAACAATCAACTGGATAGCTACCTGCCAGTACGCAATAAAAATAATGATGTTAACTGGCAATTTGTTACTGGCCTGGTCCTTAGCTATGCCCTGAAACGCAAAATCGAAGCCTACGATCCTGACCAATTCCGTGAAGATTGTAAAATACATATGCAGGAGTTGCTTGATGAGCCTGCATTCTGGTCCGTGCTGGAACGGATGTATTTTTCCAGTCAGGATATTTTCCGTGTCTCCCCACTTTTTTTACTTTTTCACGCCCAGTTTAATGGTGAAAAAATAAGTGCGGGCTCAACGGCAGATAAACGACTTGGCACGTTGTTTGCCAATTTAATGGGCGATTTCAGCCTTCGTTACCCTATACAGGACAGACTGAATTTCATTGAGCAGCAAATGCTGAATAAGCTCAATGAAAAGATAATGCTGTTGGGGAAAGGACCGTTTGCCGAAGAGCAACCGTATCTTCCGTATATGGTAAAGTGTTTTCAGTCTGATCTGGCATTTCTGGCAGAACATCCACAGTACCTTTTACAGGAATTGACCAACACCCTACGCTTGTACGCTTTTAGCTGGTGCGCTCAACTGGCGCTCAATATTGACAATTGGCAGGATGGCGAACCACAAAGCAAATCACTGTTTTTTATTCTTGATAGCGAAAAAGCGAGCTCCGAACGGGAAAAGGTGAAACGTTATGGCTATAAGCTGTTCGCCAGCCAGAGCGAAAAACTGTTCCCGGTGCTCTCTGCTCTAGAGGTTTTGCAGTGGGGAAAAGGACAGAAAAAGCGTCCGTTATGGCAGATTTATCAAGACACTCTGAATGATTCAGACTCATCTGCCCGAGTACTAAATGACCTTAATGTTTATTTGCAGGATTTTATTGTGGATCGAGGCCTCCCGCTTCGTGACCGCGCAACAAACCTAGAAAGTGCTTTCAAACAGCTATTATCCGTTGCGGTAGAGCAATTCCAAGATAAAAAAACTAACCGTGCGGATATAAATAAGAACTACGTTAAGGAGCTGGAAAGCCAGATTTGCACTGACTTCATTCAGGTCCGTGGTCGGTCAGGGAAAGTGTTGGTGCTGAATCAGGATCGTCTTCTGTTGCTGACCAATCTCACTGTGGGCAAAAATGACAAGCTCCGCCTACACGAACTGCTGCGTGGTTTTGAACAACGCGGTTTTTATCTGGATAACCAGTCGTCGCAAACGCTGGTGGCGTTTTATGAACGCATGGGAAATGTAGAGCGAATGAGTGATAGTGGAGACGCCGTGTATGTCCGTAAAACAGTATGAAACCTATCTGGCAGAAACTTTTATTGAATGGGTCGGTGGCATCATTCAGCCCGGCGAGCGCTACCAGTTCAAATCTCCCGATCCCGATAATGCCCTAAAACTGTGGGAAGCATTCGTCTCTCTGGCGGACGGCAATCAGTTGGAAATTGCGCCAGGGCAATATATTGATTGCCTCTCCTGCAATGGTGTTCAACTTATTCCTGTGCTGCACGGAGTCGAGGCTCCAGCATTCACAGAAAACTACATTTCTCATTTGCGCGATGAAGTTGCAGGGCGCAGCGGCGTGTTTGCCCAAACAGCGTTGTTGATTATTCACAACAGTATGCTCGATACCCTGATTAATAGCACGAAAGATGTGGCTGCACCAGATGCTATCTGGTATCCAGAAACTTTCAGTCATCAACTGGAAAAGCTCATTACCACTGACAGTAACCGTTCGGAATTGTCCCGCTGTTTGCTGGAGGATCAACTGGCAACGGTACTGGATGAAGGCGCGACCGTATTTGGTTTCTCGTCTTTGTATCGCTTGCTGGATGATGGAAATCTGGATTTCTCCGAACTTCATTTGTTTAAAGATGATGAACTACTGAACTATAGCCGGAAGCAACTACGCACCCGACTGAATGAAAACCGGAAATTGTATCGGCAGATAGACGATTGTGTTGAACGCTATAGTGGACAGCTGGAGAATGTGCTGCCTGAGTTTAGTACAAAATTTATTCAGGAGCATTTTTACGATAAAAATGACTGGCGTGAGCTCGATTTCTCTGACTACAGGAAAGAGAAAGAAGAGAACATCAAACAAAAACTGGTGCTGGAGGACGTTTCCGTCAAAAACGGCGAGATTTGGCAACGGGCGAAAAGCTCTAGTAAGGCAGGTAAACGTGACATCAGTCTGCTGGTGCAGGTGCAGCCGGGGAAATCAACTGCTGAGCTGGAGTTCCGTTTTCAGGGTAGTGATCTTCAGGATCATCAGATAAAGATTGCCCACAATCGCCAATTAAAGAATGTACCTTTCTGGAGCACCAGTCGGGCGGGCGGCAAGATTTCCCGCATTAAGGCATTGGTGCCTTTTGACGGGCATCCCTGCTTCTTTAGTCTCGAGCTGATCAACCGCAATCATTCAGCCGAAGAGTATAAATTTCGCCTGTTGTTAGTCGAGCAGGGACAATTCTGGCTAAACGATATTCAGCACTTCTACCGAGTTGAGCCAGGTAAAGATCAAATAACCCTGCAACTGGAAGATAACACGCTGCGTATTGCCGAGTCTGGTAACCTGATCTATACGTTGGATGACGGGAATGAAGACATCGACTGCCAGCATTATGCTCAGGTGAATTTTGAGACGCTGGCAAATCAAAGTGACTTGGTTCAGTTTGCGCTCGTTTCCGGTGATTCCCGTCTGTCATTTAACGTCGAGGGACCGGGAGCAGAAGAAGGGTTAACGCTGCCGTTGCTTTTTGACCAAAGTCGTTTCAATAAGTTGTTCAAAGAAGAGGGCAATGCAACCTGGAACCGATTAAAAAGTCGCATCATACTCGATAATACTGAACACAAGGTCGTCGGAGTACGCCAGCAGTTGTTGATGCAGGAAGCCTTATTAATTGAGCAACGTTTGCTGGGGACGGGAAATGACGATAGCGAGTTTGCGCTGGATGAACTCCTTGCCAGCTATCCTGATCTCCATAACGCCTATGAGCAGTTATTTGCCTACTATCATCGTCGTAACACCCTGCCGAGTCTGGTATCGTGGTCAGCGGAATATCGCACACTGGTCAGGTACATTGTTACTACGTTTGAACAGTCACTCCAGCAAATCGGCCTGAGTAGAGCGCTAACAGCGCAGGAAAAGCGTCTTCTGCATCTTGGAATCTGCCGCAATGATAGCCATGAGCGCATCTCACCACTGCACCCATTAGTGCTGGCCTACCATCTACAACTGGCAGACGCTATCGTTACTGAGTCGGAACAGAACGATTCGGCTTCATTTGCCACACTACCGCCGATCACTCTTGATCGCCTGATGGTTTCCGGTTTAATGCCGTTTGTTTACCACAGTGAACATGAATACGCGCAACTACAGCCGGTGGAAGAAAACCGCTTCTGGATTGATGTGGTTCCTCAGCGGAAAGTTAGCCATGACTATGTTAAACGTCTGGTAAAAGACAAACTCAATGAGTTCACGGACGCTTACGCCCGATTGTTCCAGAGCACTGAAAACAGTGCATTGATTATTAATGCCATTAATCAAGGGAACGCCAAAGAACTGTTTCTGGGATTAGTAGAATATTTTAAGCAAGAAAAAGAGCACGCTATTTCGGTTCATGTGAACTGCTACGATGAACGTTTGCTACCCAATATGTTCGATCACTTTGCCGAAAGTGGTAGTTATGAGCAGCTTAAAAACGATCTCGATCTGAACAGTGGCGTATGGCGAGCTGAAGCCGATATGTTGATCGATCTGCTGCGTAGCCGGTTAACGTTCAGCAAGTTTGTCCTGCCGTCAGAAAGCGACAAGCTGGCCTATGCTCATCTGGCATTTTTCACTAATACAGTACCTGTGGATTGTCGCCAGATCCGCATTGAAGATGCGTCCAGCGGAGTATTGTGTCATGGGTTGATTGCTGGGGAAGGTGCTGAAACACAGGGGGATGCTTACTTTACCGCGTTTGGACTGCGTGATGTGGATACTGAGCCTTACTGCGCCCTGCGTCTTGCCCGACTAATCGGTTGCCTGTGGCAACCCGCACGTCAAAGTAACAGCCAATATCATGGACAAGGGATCGGTCTGGCTGTGAGTGGCAATTTTAAACAGCTACTCAATTACTCCTACAATAGCGCGCTCTGGACCACCATTATTGATCCAAAAGTCACTCTCGACTTTTTCACCAGTCAGAAAGATGTGGTGCTTATCCACTATTCTGACCAGTACACCAGTTGCGCAGGCTACGATGCCGTCACCGTCACGAAGCAGGTTGATTTGTTCCTGCGGTTGCTCCAGACCGGAAGCCCGTCAGGGCAACCTGCTATTGATAGTCAGCATTTGCTGGCTGAATTTAATGCCTTTAACGGCGAATGGCTGCTGAAAATGCTGCGCTCCAGTGAAAGAGAGCGTAAAGAGAAGCACGGCATTATAGGTGCGTACAAATTTGTGCAATCTATGTTGCAGCAGTCCGATATTTGCTGGATTCCGTTATCGGTGGCCGAAATGATCCGCGTGTCCGGGAATGTCGGACTGAAAATGAAAGAGAGCGATTTGTCGAGAAATTTACAGGGTTATCGTAAAGGTGCGATCTCTGATGATGTGCTCTTTGTTGGTTTCAAAGAAAACCGCCTCTATCTGTTGCCGCTGGAAGTTAAAACTGGGGCGCGGCCTGACTACAGCTATGCGGGCCAACAGGCTCGTGAGCTGAAACGTTATTTACAGCAGGACATTCTGGAACCACAAACGCTGGCATCACAATTGTACCGGGCGCTCTTTATTCGTCAGGTGCTGATGCAGGTGGAGAAACTGCGTCTGTATGGTGTGCTGGACAGCAACAAACTGGCTCCCTTGCTCGAGCGACGCGAATGGTGGTTAACGGGCGACTATCAGTTAGGTGAGTTGACCAATTATGCGGACGGCTTCGTCGTGGCGCATGTGGACAGCGCAACCTGCTTCGATCTCTCTTATAAAGAGACAGCGGAGAATATCTTACAGATCGAAATCCCTTATTCACTGCTGCCTTCGTTGATTGCTGCTCAGGGGGATGAACCACCGCTGGCAGAACGTTACCGGGTGCCGGAAAAATACCGGCTTAAGCCAGAGTGTGATGCCAGTCCGACACAACCCGAAGCCGTGGTAGAAGTCACCACGCCAACTACTGCACAACTCGTTTCGGAACCAGAGTCGTTACCGCCTGCTGTACCGGCGGCAACCCCTGATATTAGCAATACTCCATTACAGATCCTGTTTGGTTATGATGCTGCGCGTCAGAGCCCGTTACATTGGGAGCCAACCAACACCGCGAAGTTCATGAATACCAATACCGGCATTATTGGAACGATGGGGACCGGTAAAACCCAGTTTACTAAATCGCTGGTCACACAGTTGATGCGTAATCAGTCCTGTAATGTTGATGGTAAACCTATCGGTTTGCTGATCTTCGACTACAAATCAGACTATGTGGATGAGGCTTTTCTTGATGCAACGGGTGCTAAAAAGTACAAGTTGTTTAAGTTGCCTTACAACCCTTTATCTCTATTTGGCGACACGCCAATGCTACCAATCCACACCGCTGGTGGACTATCGGAAACGATGGCGAAAGCCTATGGACTGGGCCATAAACAGCAGCTCAAATTAGAAAATCTGATTTTAGAATGCTACGAAGCGGCAGGTATTTCGCCGGAAGATCCGACTACATGGTCACGGACTGCGCCGACAATTGAAGATGTATGGCAGCGCTTCCTCGATCAGGAGAAGGTTGAAGAAGATTCGCTTTACGCAGCACTTTCTAAACTGGCGCGTTACAAGATATTCGAGACCATCCCGGAAAAGATGACCAGCTTGTACGAATTGATTGAAGGCGTCACCGTGATCGAACTAGCTGGTTACCCGCCAGAAGTGCAAAACTTGGTAGTCGCACTTACGCTGGATCTGTTTTACGCGCAGATGCAAAAGCGCGGTAAACCGGTGGTGCGGGGGGACTATCGTCAACTCACCAAAATGATTCTGGTGGACGAAGCCGATAACTTTATGCGTCAGGATTTTTCTAGCCTGCGTAAGATCCTTAAAGAAGGTCGTGAGTATGGCGTTGGAGCGATCCTGTCAACGCAGGAGATAACCCATTTTAAAACTGGGGAAAATAATTATGCCTCATATATTTTAACCTGGGTGATCCATCGTGTTTCTGAGATTAGGAACGCGGATATCAAGGCGGTATTTAACGTCGATGATAAAGGTGAGCAGGAGTCTTTGATGGGGCAGATTCGGCAGCTTGAGAAGCACTTTAGCCTGTATGTTGATGGGGATAAAAAGGTTAAAAAGATGCGTGATAAGGCATTTTGGGAATTGCAATTTGAATTGCATACAAAGGGGATTGAATAATGATAAAAAAAAGGCCTAACCCTTGGGGGGACGTTTTGGATGAGTTTTCGTCTCGTTTATGCAATGCTATAAAAAGCCCTGCGTTTTTAGTTTATTTTTTTATTGGTGTCATTTTCATTGGTGGTGTTGGTATTTGGTTACCATACTTCTCTTCAGATGACCCGAATCCAGTTTTTATGGAAAGTCAAAATGTATTTACTTATTCTTTTGCAATATTGGGCACCTTAGCTATAGAGGTTATGCTAAGTTCGTCTGTTAGCAAGTATTTGAAATCATTGGGACTGTTAATCGGAGCTATAGCATTATTTTTTTGTGGGCTTGGATATTATGATATAAAGCATGGTAATTCAATTTCTCTGAATATTGGAGCATTTTTAACATTGCTCCTTTTTTTGTTGGCAAATGTTAATGATGAGAAATTTGATCATGATGATTCTCCTTCCCCAGCCTCCCCAGTAGGTTTTGAAAGTGCTAGAAAAGACCTGATAAAAGATAAGGAATAACGATGAATAATTATCCTTTGCGCTTGCCTGCATTGAAAATAGTACAGCCACTAGGTGAGTTTTATGTTACGTCAATAAGTGCAGAAACACTATTGGAAGTTACTTATACAATTAAAGCTGAAATATTGGATGATGAAGATGAGGCATCCCCTGGTTATTTAGGTGGGGTGATTAATAAATTGGTAGGTAATCAACGGAAAAGAACTCCAAAACGATTGGAGGAAATTCGGGCCTATACAGAAACAGTTGATGCAAGTTTTCCAAATTCTATTATTCTAGGGGTTAATTATCTCGAAGATGGTGGGCTGGAAACAAATCCTGAAGAAAGATGGTATGTAGAAAGCGTTGGAAATGATTTTTATAATATAGTTATTCCATCTTCTAAGAAATTAGCCTCAATAATTGATGGTCAGCATAGAGTATTCGGTTTTGAAAATTCAAAAGCGAAAAATATGGAGCTATTATGCTCAGTTTATCTAGACTTGCCTTTAGCATATCATGCTCGAATATTTACGAATATAAACATCAATCAAAAAAGAGTTGATAAAAATTTAGCTTATAATTTATTTCAATTTGATATAGAGCAAGGAGAACCAGAAACTTGGTCGCCGGAAACTTTAGCAGTCTACTTTGCTAGGGTTTTAGAAAAAGATGTAGATTCTCCTTTTAAAGGGAAAATCAAACTTGGTGTTGAAAACTCATCATCATCAACATCTATATCAATGGCGTCAGTAATAGATGGGATTCTATCGTTGATTACAAATAATCCTAAGTCAGATAGAGAGTTACTTCATACTAAAAAAATAGGTGATGGACGTAACAGAGCTATGCTTTCTGGAGTTAAAAGTAATGCACCATTAAGAGAGCTTTATATAAAGAATCAGGACAAAACCATCTTCAATATAATTAATGGTTTTTTCTTGATTGTAAGTAAATATTTAGGTGAATATAAAGTTTTTAATAAAACATTAGGAGTGCATGCAGCATTTGATTTCTTAAGGATAATTTTGAATAAAAATATTGAATTTACTCCGACTATGGCTGTTCGCTGTGCTAATGTTAATTTCAATGATTCATTTTTTGGTGTTCAAACGAAACTAAGAGTTAGGCTAAAGAACATTTTGTTGCTTGCTTCAGGTGTTGTTGACATTGTAGAACTTGAAGTAAAAGATCCAGACGAGTTACAAGAATATATTCGTGTCCTGAAGTAAAGAAAAATACGACAGTCATTGTAAACGTGTACAATGACTGTCGATATATTTAATTTTTTAACGCAAGCGCTATATCTTTTATGCTTTTATAATTTCTCAATGCAGCAATCCCATCTTCAACATGCGCCGCCCACGCCTTAATCATCGCCTTCTGATCCAATTGCGGATAAAGCATCTTTAACACCAGCTCTGTAGCTTGTAGTGTTTCCCCCAGCCACGTAATTTTATCCAGCACTAGTGAACCATCCAGCTTCTTACTATCCCGCTCAGGCGAATAACGAAACTCACTCTCCACCGAGCGGAAAAATGCCAGTCGAGCAGCGACATTGGGCGTAATCCCAGTATATCCTTTTAACTTTTTGAGCTGGTCTTCAGTCTGACGACTAAGCACCATTCGATTCGGGAGCATCAGACAGCCTCCTTGGTTAATTCCCAGAAATAGCCAGGTTTCAGCGCAGATGATTTGGTATGTGCATTAAACACAATCTCATAAGCATGAGAAATATCATCACGCAGTCGATCGACGAAATAACGCTCGTCCACTTCAGTATCGGTGGATAGCAGCACAACCTGATGGCTGGCCTCCGGGAAATAATGATTAATCAATTTATCCCGATGCTGAGAATCCAGACGCCCTAACGGTGTATCAATAATCACCGGGAAATCACGCCCAGAGGTTTTTGCCAGCGCCTCAAGAATGGCAATCGCATAAATCTGCTTTTCACCCGCAGAAAGTAGCTTACGATTAATCACCGAACCCTTTTCATCCACCAGTTCAACATCAAATGTCTGCGGATTTATGTGCGCATTAAGCTGTAAATCCTCTTTACGAGCCAGCTTGTGGTAGGCAATTTCAAAGTTAGCAGATAATTTTTTCACTCGCGCCTGCGTAAGTACATCGCTGTAGTAATCGAGCAGGTTAATGGTTTCCTGCGCATTTTTAAATGCGCTGCTCAAACCATGTTGGCTACGGGTGATGTCATGTGCTTTCTGTACCTGACGAACACAGTCCAGTTGCTGCTGTTTCGTCCGTTTAGCCTCTTCCAGCAATGAGCGGTATTTTTGCCGCTGTTTTTCACGCTTATGGTCGAGCTCGCGTAATGCTGCAAAGAGATCCATTAACTGCTCGTCTTCCGGGGCACGAGCAATATTAGCTGCGGCCTGCTCCAGTTGTTGTTCAATATCCGCTAATTGTTGGCGGTACATATCAAAACGCTGCCATGCTTTTTTGCTGTCTTGCTCAATGGACTGCTGGAGCATACCGGCTTCACGTTCAGAAATATCAAACAGCAAATCACCTTTTGGTTTGGCTGCCATATATGCTTCCAAAATATTGGTAATCGCTTCGGTAGCAATGGCTCTTGTACTGCTTTCACTGCTGGAACGGAACGCAATATCATTTTTGAGTTGAGTTAAAAATTGATTTAACTCCGTCTCAAAATTTTTCGCCTGCTTGATCTGCGCTTCAATGGCAATTTTTTCCAGCAACCGCGACAACGTATTAGGCGCTAACGCATAGGGCAACGATCCATCGCATTCCTGTCGTAACGCTTTTTCCAGACGCTCTTTTTCTTTTAACAGCGTTTCAACTTTCTGTTTTTCCTGTGCTTTGGACTGGGCAAATGCACCGCCCTGTGCATTTAACAATCCCTCATGGCGAATAATGTCTTGGGATAAAAATTCAATCCGCGAGTTGACGAAGTCGGCCTCTTCCAGCAATTTCTCAGCCTGACCGGCAAGCGTTTTAATCTTTGTCTCAAGCGCTTCGACCTGCTGTTGCTGGGAGCCACCTAACTGTGCGGTTTGTTGGCGTTTGACAAAAATCATCAGGTCATTTTGCAGTCTGGCGATCAGATCCAGTCCTAACAAACGACGCACTGCTGTACGCAGAATATTGCCGGATTCATCTTCCGCCAACTCCGCAATCTTCTCTCCATCAAAAAAGAAAAGATCGGCAACACCGTGAGGAATTAATTCATTCAAAAACCCTTGGCACTGGTCATAACTGAGTTCACTTCGCGGTTGTCCATCCTGCTGCAAAGAGAGGCGATCTTTCTTTCCTTTCTTCCAACTACGCGTGACGGTGAATTCAGTCTCATGACCGTTTTGATTGTAGGTAAAGGTCAGTTCTACTGCGGCCTCATCCGGACGCTCTGCTGTATACGTCCCGTTGTGCACCAGTGCTCCGAGTTGTTCAACATACTCCTGCTGCTGCATTGCCGGGCCAAACGCTAAACGCCCATACAGTGCCAGTCGAATTGCCGACAAAATAGATGTTTTCCCTGCACCATTTAAACCACCAAATAGAACAATCGGGCGAGGATTTACTTCATGCGGACGCTTTCTTGGAGCAAGGTCAATTGTGTGAGTACCGTTAAATACTCGAAAATTATGTAACACTAATTGTTTAATGAGCACGTTCGTTTTCCTCCTCGACCAAAACAGAGGATTCACTGGCGTCTACAATTCTGCGCTGTAGAACCTGAAGTTCAGCTTCCAGCTTGGTGACTTCTTCCTGATGAATATCCCGGTCGTTACGTTTTTGTAGTGTTGCTTGTTGCTGTTGGATCTCTTCGAGGCTGCCCCAGTCCTGTTTTAGAATGGTACCAAGCTTGTCAAAAATCCCCTGACGACGGCTTAACCCTTCCATTGATACTTCCAGTTCAATTAGCTTCATGACCATCTCGGGTGCAACATCAAACCCCTGAGCTATCTGTACCAACAAATCTGCATCGCTGGCATCAAAGCGTGATTGATCATCAACTACCCAGTCCAGATCCCGTTGATACACCTCGCGGTAAATCCCCGGCAACGTATCGTACCAGTCTGGCTCATTAGGATCCTTCAACCACTCTTGGCGGATAGCGTGCAGTTCCGGCTCGGTGATTAACGTAATCGTGTGGCCCTGGGCGTTTAAATCACGCTCAATTTCCAGTAAGTCTTTTAACCATTGCTGGCGATATTTGAGCCAGTAGGGGCCAGGAACATGCTTACGCTCTGCACTGCGATCTTCACCGTCTTTAGCGTACTGATAGCTCACCTTACCGGTACGGCGTTTATAGTTGCGATAGGTGTCTTTATTCACCGGATCGGTGGTAAACGCCAGCAGATCACGATATTTCAGCAATGGCGACATCCACTCTTCGCCATTTTTGATCAGACTTTCCATCGCTTTATCTTTGGTGACTACGGTACAGGTCCAGCATCCAAAGCGAGAGTTCCCGCAAGAGGGAGTACTTTCGTCTATTACCAAGGGACACTCACCCTGTGCGGAAGAGTCCATATACAGCGTCCACAGAGGACGATTGTTTCCACCCCACGGGCTTTCCCATTCGTCGATATCTTCAGGAGCATAGCGGAACGCGCCGCGCAGCAGTTTCCAGACGTCTTCTACATCCCAGGTATCAATAGGGGTATAGATAAACGCATTTGCCAGTGTGGTATGCCGGGCCAAGCGTGAGCCATCAATTTTGTGCTTTGCGATGACCTGCGCACGGGAGGCACTCTCACTACTACGTGAGCCGAGGACAACAATCACTTCATCAAACTGGCTGATCTTTACTTTAATAAAGTCGCTCACCGGATTGATTTTCATACGCTCGGTACACCAGCGAAAACTACGGGTTGGGGCCGGATAACCTTTCCCCAGTAAATTGACCCAGAAGGTTTCATTAGTTTTAGGCGTTACTGCATGTTGAGTGATCGGCAGGCCATTACGTTTTGCGCCTGCCTCAATCTGCAACATCGTTTTCTTAATTAAATCTACTACTACTGGTGTTTCCACCAGCGTATCGGATGACACTACAAAAACGTCTTTGCTGCGCATTTCCGGGGGCAGGCCAAGCAGGGCCAGATACACTAGCGTGATCACGGCGGAAGAATCTTTCCCACCGCTATAGCCAATTACCCACGGACGCTTATCCGCACAATAAATTCTCTGAACCTCGGCAACATATTCGGCCAGAGGGCGTCCAGCGAACTGCTCCTGATTAATAAAATCTTCGTATTCGGCCAAATCATAGGCCTGAACTAATTTACTCATAAGACAACCATTTGAGCTTCAAGCTCCTGTTCTTCAGGAGTGAGAGGAATTGAGAGTGCGTTTTTTAGCGCATTGCAGGTGAGCTGGATCGCCGTACTGGTTTTGCTCAACTTGCCGTGCTGCATCGCACGTTTGATAAGATCCGGATTGTTTCTGCGCCAGTTAAACGCTTTGAGTGCAGCAATTTTATCAGGCCACTGCTCAGGGTAATCTGTCAGCAGTGTATACCCCAGTTGTCCGAGTGCCTGCAAACCAATACCGTGAGCATGAACATAGTCCTGACGTAGTTGAACCGGTGAAACTTCCTTTTTTGCGGCTAACTGCCAGTCCGGCATTACATGATAAATAGCCTGCCAATAGCGAGTTGCTATCTGGGTACATTCTTCAAAATCGCTCTCTTTAGGATCTTTTCCCAGCAACGCACGGGTAGCTTGTTTGATGCTGCTTAATGTAAATAATTTATTTGACCGCTGACTTATACTGGATTTTTCCAACTCAGTCATTCCGACAAACGGCTCTACGGACATTGCCAGATAACGCGCCAGATTTGAACTGGCATCCCGATGATCATACAACGATGCCAACGATGGGCTGGGACGAATAGCATATTTATTCAGATCGGCAAACATCTGTTGGCTGCGTTTTAATCCTTCATCGACAAAAAACAGCACAGGAATGTTATCCTGCCCCAGTTCCGGGCGAGCGTCTAAAGCGTCTTCAATCGCTTTACGACGATGCTGACCGTCGTTGATCAAGATTTGCGCGTCCATCGGTACACATAACGTCCCTAGATTATTCGTGCCGGGAAACTCATCAAACTGGACGTCAACGGCAATGGATGCTGTTAGTGCAGAGAATACATAATCTTTGGGGTTTTCAAGAAGATACCGCACCATTTCGGGGATGCGAGATTTATTGAGGGTGCGTTGCGCCCGCAACTCCGGGGGGACATCATTTTCATCAAAGCTAAAAATTTTGGGGATGATACGCATCGGGCATGTGGCAATGTAGAAGGGGCGACCCGCCTGAATGCCACGTATAGCCGGAAACGAGTAGCAGTAGTCTGCATCAACACTAGCCATGCTGTAATCCGTAAAAAATTAAATGAATTTGAGTTACGTAATATTTTACGTAACACTGGATAAAAATTACAGCTTTTTTACGTAATAAATTGCGTACTATTTTCAGATATACCCGCTAATTAGCTTTATACTTAATACACTCGTACAGATACGGTGTGTTCTGCAGAACACTCTCTTTTCCCTAGGGGCAATGGCTGTTGTAACTCACCCAGCAGTTTTGTCAGCACTGAAGTGGCACACTGAATTTGGCCACCTGAACAGAGGTGATATGCTCACCTCAGAACAACACAGGTGCTCCAATGAAAAAAAGAAATTTCAGCGCAGAGTTTAAACGCGAATCCGCTCAACTGGTTGTTGACCAGAACTACACGGTGGCAGATGCCGCCAAAGCTATGGATGTCGGCCTTTCAACAATGACAAGATGGGTCAAACAACTGCGTGATGAGCATCAGGGCAAAACACCAAAAGCCTCTCCGATGACACCAGAACAAATCGAAATATGTGAGCTGAGGAAAAAGCTACAACGCATTGAAATGGAGAATGAAATATTAAAAAAGGCTACAGCGCTCTTGATGTCAGACTCCCTGAACAGTTCTCGATAATCGGGAAACTCAGAGCGCACTATTCAGTGTTCACACTCTGCCATGTGTTCGGGGTTCATCGCAGCCGCTACAGATACTGGAAAAACCGTCCTGATAAACCAGACGGCAGACGGGCTGTATTACGCAGTCAGGTACTTGAGCTACATGGCATCAGCCACGGTTCGGCCGGAGCAAGAAACATCGCCACAATGGCAACCCGGAGAGGCTACCAGATGGGACGCTGGCTTGCTGGCAGGCTCATGAAAGAGCTGGGCTGGTCAGCTGTAAGCAGCCGACTCACCGCTATAAACGTGGTGGTCATGAACATGTTGCTATCCCTAACTACCTTGAACGGTAGTTCGCCGTGACCGAGCCAAATCAGGTGTGGTGCGGTGATGTGACCTATATCTGGACGGGTAAGCGCTGGGCGTACCTCGCCGTTGTTCTCGACCTGTTCGCAAGAAAACCAGTGGGCTGGGCCATGTCGTTCTCGCCGGACAGCAGGCTCACCATGAAAGCGCTGGAAATGGCATGGGAAACCCGTGGTAAGCCCGGCGGGGTCATGTTCCACAACGATCAGGGCAGTCATTATACGAGCAGGCAGTTCCGGCAGTTACTGTGGCGATACCAGATCAGGCAGAGTATGAGCCGGCGCGGAAACTGCTGGGATAACAGCTCAATGGAACGCTTCTTCAGAAGTCTGAAGAACGAGTGGATGCCGGTGGTGGATTACGTAAGCTTCAGCGAGGCAGCTCACGCCATAACGGACTATATCGTTGGATATTACAGCGCACTAAGACCGCACGAATATAACGGTGGGTTACCCCCACACGAATCGGAAAATCGATACTGGAAAAACTCTAACGCGGTGGCCAGTTTTTGTTGACCACTTCAATTTTCAGGCAATGGATACCCTGAAAAGTTAGTTTTGCACAGTAACTTTATTATCTCTCACTGAGAGCAACACTGAATCTGCCACAGCTTTACCCCCCGCAGTTTCACCGCCAATAATCAATAGACTATTATTCCAGGGCAATGATACTCCGTAGGCCCGACTTTGCGTCAGTTCGCCAGATTTCTCCCATTTCCCGTTATGCCACAGATAAATATCAGCACTATATGATTTTTTCAGGCCTTCATGCGCATAGTTCTTACCGTTCTGATAATTTTCCCGTGAACCTTTGAATCCGGCACCTCCGGCAAATATAAGAAAGTCATTGCTTATCCCCGCAAAACCGCCAGCGACGCCATCTGGTGATGAGACGGGAGGAAGCTTATTCCATTTTACGTTATTGCCGGTAAGATCAAGTTCAAATACGGCATCCGTTCGCAATCCTGGTTTGGCTTCGCCATTAATAAGCCAGGTTTTATCACCTTTATTCACAACCGCCGCACCAGCCGTCCCGTACCAGGGCGATTCGCCAGCGTAACTCCATTGCTGTGTTGAGGGATCAAAAGACAACAGAAACTTATTGAAGAAATAATCTTCTGCTTTTTTGTCAAAATAGTGGCCGTTGATTTTATCTATAGCTTTTGAATCTTTTCCAGCTTCTTTGAGATCTTCAAAATAGCCATTGAAGATATTCTGGTTAACACCGCCAGTAACATAAGCCTTGCCGTTGTGCACAAAAGTCACATGACCTGCCATGCCCATCGGCGCGTGTGACATCAATTTAATCCAGGTATTAGTTGCTGGGCTATATTTGTACACATCGTTGAACACCCTGGTTAAACCTTGTTGGTTTTTGCCAACACCGCCAAATACATACAAATCACCATCAATAAATGCGGACGTTGATTGATCTCTTGCGCCACCGGGGAATTCAGCCAGAGCTGTCCATTTTTTATCTTTGGCTTGCGTATCCAGCTTGTACCATGCCGTACCAGCGCTACCTAAACCAATGTAGACAGTGTCGTTATCAATTGCACCAGTACCACTTTTAAATGGCACTGGAATTTCCGGTAATACAGACGCGTTCGCGGCAAATGATGCCATCATGATAGCAAGCGCCGTTATTGTTCTCTTCATTGTGAATTACTCCTGCTCGCTGGGATTCAAATGTTTCACCATGTGCCTGTATACCTTTTATACCAAAACTAAATAGCAATCTTTGCAACAACATCAGTTTTGTTGTGTCGGTCACAACTTATGCAATGGGAGAGCAGGTTAATCCATTGTTATGTTGGACGACACGTTATGTAAATTGGTCAACCATTATTGCGATGAATGTCACATCCCCCGCTCACTAACTGCCGTTCTTCCTTTGTTGTCATTTGCGTCAACCGGCAGGAGAGTAGATTTCTTGTGATGTGGTTAACCAATTTTAGATTTCAGGTTGACATGTATTACCAAAAGGTAGAACTTATACGCCATCTCATCCGATGCAACGCCACGGCTGCGGTCTGGTCGTTCATTCGGATACCTAAACAACTCCGGGGTTCCGCGTCTCTTCGCTGTTGAACCCACTACGTGAAAGAGGAATAAACATGGAACAGACCTGGCGCTGGTACGGCCCTAACGATCCGGTTTCTTTAGCTGATGTCCGTCAGGCGGGCGCAACTGGCGTGGTTACCGCGCTGCACCATATCCCGAACGGTGAAGTATGGTCCGTTGAAGAGATCCTCAAACGCAAGGCTATCGTTGAAGATGCAGGCCTGGTGTGGTCTGTCGTAGAAAGCGTGCCAATTCACGAAGATATCAAAACCCATACCGGCAACTATGAGCAGTGGATCGCTAACTATCAGCAGACTCTGCGCAACCTGGCGCAGTGCGGTATTCGCACCGTGTGCTACAACTTCATGCCGGTGCTCGACTGGACCCGTACTGACCTCGAATACGTGCTGCCAGACGGCTCCAAAGCTCTGCGCTTCGACCAGATCGAATTCGCTGCATTCGAAATGCACATCCTGAAGCGTCCAGGCGCGGAAGCGGATTACACCGAAGAAGAAATTGCTCAGGCTGCTGTTCGCTTTGCCACCATGAGCGACGAAGACAAAGCGCGTCTGACCCGTAACATCATTGCTGGCCTGCCGGGCGCGGAAGAAGGGTATACCCTCGACCAGTTCCGTAAGCACCTGGAGCTGTACAAAGATATCGACAAAGCGAAGCTGCGCGAAAACTTTGCCGTCTTCCTGAAAGCGATCATTCCAGTTGCCGAAGAAGTTGGCGTGCGTATGGCTGTTCACCCGGACGATCCGCCGCGCCCGATCCTCGGCCTGCCGCGTATCGTTTCCACCATTGAAGATATGCAGTGGATGGTTGATACCGTAAACAGCATGGCGAACGGTTTCACTATGTGCACCGGTTCCTACGGCGTGCGTGCTGACAACGATCTGGTTGATATGATCAAGCAGTTCGGTCCGCGTATTTACTTCACCCATCTGCGCTCCACCATGCGTGAAGATAACCCGAAAACCTTCCACGAAGCGGCGCACCTGAACGGTGACGTTGATATGTACGAAGTGGTGAAAGCGATTGTTGAAGAAGAACACCGTCGTAAAGCGGAAGGCAAAGAAGACCTGATCCCGATGCGTCCGGACCACGGTCATCAGATGCTGGACGACCTGAAGAAGAAAACCAACCCTGGTTACTCCGCAATTGGTCGTCTGAAAGGCCTGGCCGAAGTTCGCGGTGTCGAACTGGCGATCCAGCGCGCTTTCTTTAGCCGTTAATATCCACCGGCATGGCTGCGCGCCGTGCCGGTTCCTTCTTCCTTGCCGTCACTCTCTGAAGACGGATTCTGGAGTTTACGATGACTACTATTGTTGACAGCAATCTGCCGGTTGCCCGCCCGTCATGGGATCATTCTCGTCTGGAATCACGCATTGTGCATCTCGGTTGCGGGGCGTTTCACCGCGCGCACCAGGCGTTGTATACCCATCACCTGCTGGAAAGCACCGACAGCGATTGGGGTATCTGCGAAGTTAACCTGATGCCAGGCAACGACCGCGTGCTGATCGAAAACCTGAAAAAACAGCAACTGCTGTACACCGTGGCGGAAAAAGGCGCGGAAAGCACCGAACTGAAAATTATCGGTTCGATGAAAGAAGCCCTGCATCCGGAAATCGACGGTTGCGAAGGTATTCTCAACGCGATGGCGCGTCCGCAAACGGCGATTGTCTCCCTGACGGTCACGGAAAAAGGCTACTGCGCTGATGCGGCGAGCGGTCAGCTGGATCTCAATAACCCGCTGATCAAGCACGATCTGGAAAACCCGACTGCGCCGAAGTCCGCGATTGGTTACATCGTAGAAGCCCTGCGCCTGCGTCGTGAAAAAGGGCTGAAAGCGTTCACGGTGATGTCCTGCGACAACGTACGTGAAAACGGTCATGTGGCGAAGGTTGCGGTTCTGGGGCTGGCTCAGGCGCGCGATCCGCAGCTGGCGGCATGGATTGAAGAGAACGTCACCTTCCCGTGCACCATGGTTGACCGCATCGTTCCGGCGGCTACCCCAGAAACTTTGCAGGAAATTGCTGACCAGCTGGGCGTTTATGACCCGTGCGCCATTGCCTGCGAACCATTCCGTCAGTGGGTAATTGAAGATAACTTCGTTAATGGTCGTCCGGACTGGGATAAAGTCGGCGCGCAGTTTGTTGCCGATGTTGTGCCGTTCGAAATGATGAAACTGCGTATGCTTAACGGCAGCCACTCTTTCCTGGCATACCTCGGTTACCTCGGCGGCTATGAAACCATTGCCGATACCATGACTAACCCGGATTATCGCAAAGCGGCCTTTGCCCTGATGATGCAGGAACAAGCACCAACGCTGTCGATGCCGGAAGGGACTGATCTGAACGCCTATGCGACGCTGCTGATCGAGCGTTTCAGCAACCCGTCTCTGCGTCACCGTACCTGGCAGATTGCGATGGACGGCAGCCAGAAGTTACCGCAGCGTTTGCTGGACC
Organism: Escherichia sp. E4930; assembly: GCF_005845405.1. NCBI lineage: Bacteria > Pseudomonadati > Pseudomonadota > Gammaproteobacteria > Enterobacterales > Enterobacteriaceae > Escherichia > Escherichia sp. E4930. The sequence continues at coordinate 27,486 of NZ_VCDZ01000013.1, forward strand.
CGGTGCGTTTGCACCTGCAAAACGGCGGTAGCTGGCGTCACCTGGCGCTTGGCGTAGCGGGCTGGATGCGTTACACCCAGGGCGTGGATGAGCAGGGTAATGTCATTGACGTGGTAGACCCGATGCTGGCCGAGTTCCAGAAGATCAATGCGCAGTATCAGGGCGCAGACCGCGTGAAAGCGTTGCTGGGCCTGAGCGGTATCTTTGCCGATGATCTGCCGCAAAATGCAGACTTTGTTGGCGCGGTGACTGCGGCATATCAGCAGCTGTGCGAGCGCGGCGCGCGTGAGTGTGTGGCTGCACTGTAACTGACTGATTACCCTACAGACTTACTGGTCAATCAAAAACATATTTGGTTGACCAGTTTTCGTTTTTTGCCCACCTGTACGTGCCAACTTCCAGTGCTAATGGTATAGTTTGAAATTAACGGTCAACGTAAAATTGCCCGGTAAGCAAGCCTGTCGGGCCTACGGATCAATCGCAATTTATTGAATACGCACTCTTTGTAGGCCGAATAAGGCGTTCACGCCGCATCCGGCAATAATTTGATTAATCGCATCTAACGGACACAACATCATGAAATCTGCCACCTCTGCGCAAAGACCTTACCAGGAAGTTGGGGCGATGATCCGCGATCTGATCCTTAAGACGCCGTACAATCCTGGCGAACGGCTACCGCCGGAACGTGAAATCGCAGAAATGCTGGATGTCACCCGCACGGTGGTGCGTGAGGCACTGATCATGCTGGAGATCAAAGGACTGGTAGAAGTACGACGTGGTGCCGGTATTTATGTTCTTGACAGTTTACCCAGCCATAATGCAGAGAGCGCAGAGGCCAACGTCTGCAATGACGCCGGTCCTTTTGAATTGTTACAGGCGCGCCAGTTGCTGGAAAGTAACATCGCCGAGTTTGCCGCTTTGCAGGCTACCCGCGAAGACATCGTTAAAATGCGTCAGGCATTGCAACTGGAAGAGCGTGAACTGGCCTCCAGTGCGCCGGGCAGCAGCGAAAGCGGCGACATGCAGTTCCATCTCGCCATTGCCGAAGCGACGCATAACAGCATGCTGGTAGAGTTGTTCCGTCAGTCCTGGGAGTGGCGGGAAAATAATCCAATGTGGATCCAGTTGCACAGCCATCTCGATGACAGCTTGTATCGCAAAGAGTGGTTAGACGATCACAAACAGATTCTGGCTGCGTTAATCAAAAAAGATGCCCGCGCGGCAAAACTGGCGATGTGGCAGCATCTGGAGAATGTGAAGCAGCGCTTGCTGGAGTTCTCTAATGTTGATGACATCTATTTCGATGGTTATCTGTTTGATTCTTGGCCGTTGGATAAAGTGGACGCCTGATCCCTCATTTCTGGTGCAAAGTTGAACCGCTTTGCACTATGTATGTTCCCTGAATAATTAATTATGTTCTGCAGAATATATTATGCGTAATTTAATCATTACGTACGATATATTGTTTTGGAATAATTATATATCAGTTTAACGCTGAGAAATTATTCGGAATAATCAGAATATGTTAACGTATTTCCGTTATGTTTAATGACTTTTGTCAAATGATACCTTTTTAAATAAAAAGTCAGTGGATATTCTTTTCTGTACAGTGTTTTATCTTTGGCGGATCTTATAAATCCCTTATGAAAGTGCCAGGGACGCAATGAGCATAAAGGAATGATTATGGAATATGAGCATCAACCCAGTGGTGTCCAGCAGCCAGGGCAGGATACAGATGCCACTAAACGTCAGGAGTGCGCAAAATGATGCGCCAATCAGTTCAGACGGTATTACCTGAAAGTACAGGGAACAATACGTTATCGCTGCGTGATTCCGTATGCCGGGATCTCTTTCAACTTTTTAGTTCTCCCCATTCACCGCTACCAATATTACTTGTTTCAGGCATGCCTGAGTGGCAAGGGCATAATCAGAGCGACAAGCTTCTCCAGAGTTGGTATTGCCGCCAGTTACGTTCCGCGCTTTTATTTCATGAGCCACGTATTGCGGCATTGCAGGTCAATCTGAAAGCAGTCTATTGCCACGAGTTGGTCATTAGTCTGGAGATGATGCTGTACCACGATGATGAGCCGCTAACGTTTGACCTGGTCTGGCAGAAGGGGAGCTGGCATCGCACGATGCCGCAGTAAATGACGGGAAACGCGATACGCGCAAGACGTATCGCGTTAGGTCACAATTAGTGGGAGGTTCTGATTGCTGCTTTCAAGGCCGGAAGCCGGGATGGACTGGCACTGAGCTTATCAATCCCCATAGTGAGCAGTCGTGCTGTTTGCTGGGTATCTCCAGCCATTTCGCCGCACATACTGACCGGAATTTCATTATTACGTCCGGCCTGACACACCATAGCAATAGCGTTAATCACCGCGTCATTACGATAATCGACCAGTTCCGCGACGGTACTATTTCCTCTGTCTGCCGCCATAATATATTGCGTCAGATCGTTGGTGCCGATGGAAAAGAAATCGACTTCACTGGCTAATTTGTCTGCAATCATGACTGCGGCAGGAACCTCAATCATAATTCCCAGCGCCGGAAGATTTTCTGCAGAAAACTTTCAGCCAGGTTCAATCTCCAGCTCGCGCAGTTCACGCCAGAAACGCTCTGCAACGGGATTCATCCGTGTGTTCATCCGGTATGCGTAGGCCTGAATCGGGATAACTAATTCGTCTCGATTCAGGACAATGAGCTGCCCGCTGCGAATTTCTTGTTGTATGGCGTACTCCGGTAGCCAGGCAATCCCACAGCCGTCGAGGGCAACCTGCTTTAATAACTCGCTCATTGAAGACACGAAAAAGGTGCTGAAACTTAACTCGCCGTGGCGCGTCAGGGTGCGGTTAATCAATCGCCCCATGTAGGAATTACGACTGTAGTTGAGTAGAGGAAAGTGCGGCTGCGCGAGGCTAAAAAGCGCTTCCCCCAGTTCGTTAACGGCGCAGACGGGGAACAGACGAGATTCAAACAACCGAATGTGGTCGAACGGCGCTTCCAGTAAGTCTTCGTCGTGAAAAGAAAAAATACAATCACTTTGCCCTTCGCGCAGTTTATCGACCGCTTCATCGACATCAATAGCTTCAATCGCCCAGGTAAAGAGCGGTGGCATCTGGCTGATAATGGACGGTAACAGCCCGAGGGAAAGAGAGTGTGCAGCGGCTATTTTAATTTTGCGTTGCGCGTAATCGCTGCCACCACGGAGTTCTGCAAGGTTGCTCTCTAACTGTTGCAACAGATGACGGATCTGCGAATGGAATATTTTCCCTTGTTCCGAGAGTTGTAGCGGCGTTACCTGGCGATTAAATAACTCAACGCCAATCGCCTGTTCCAGCGCGCGTATCCGGCGGCTGAATGCCGGTTGTGAGACGTTGCGACTGACTGCCGCCTGGGAAAAGTTACGGCATTTTTCCAGCGTTAAAAAATCGTAAAGCCATTTGGTTTCAATATTATGCAAGACCGAACCATTGTCATCCATTGCGTTTTACTCTGTCAGCCGCCCTTGCGGGCATTCTACGTCCATTCGGGCGGCTGACAACTGCTTATGCAGTTTCAAACGTTCCTTTCACACACGCTTTGCCGTCTTTGACCATCAGTTTGCCGCGAGCGTATACCTGCTCAATACGCAACTGCGGTGTCATCACTAACAGATCTGCATCATTGCCTGGCAGAATTTCGCCTTTCCCGGTCAGGTTGAGGAAACCAGCGACGCTGCTGGTGAGTGGACGCAGGGCATCGCTAAGGCTGAAGCTATAGTCTTTGACCAACACTTGCACCGTTTCCAGCAACGTCTCAAAACCCGCAACACCGATATGCGTTAAATTCCCTTCATCGTCAAAGAACGGCTGACTGCCGTTGCCGTCGGAGCTAAGGGTAACGCGAGCCAGCGGAATACCCGCCTGAACGGCGCGGGCAATACCTTCGGCAGGGGCGACCGGTTCGTCAATGCTGCTGGTGATATCGATGGTGCCGCCTTTGCGCGCGAACTCCAGCGCCTGCTCAAACAACGGAACGTTGCGGTTAACGTGGGTCGGCAGCAACTTGCTGATGGGTACGTCGCAGTTCTCAAGAAGGTCATAGATGGGCTGTAACGCCTTTTTGCTGTCGCCCATGTGGAACACGGTGACGCCAGGTTTACCGCCGAGCAAACCTCCAACGCGGGATTCCGCCGCCATATTGGCCAGGTGATAAACGTCCGGCGCGGCAGAACGGTGGTCAGAGATGGCGCATTTCACGCCAATCACGCGATCGATAATCGCCACATCTTTTTCCACCGAGCCTGTAATGGTACGGGAAGGCACATGATAAGCACCGGTCAGCATCCAGGCGCTGATGCCTTCTTCATTGAGCGCACGAGTCTTGGCGAGTAAGGATTCCGGGTGGCGAGAGATAGAGTCGGTGCCGAGCAGACCAACCACTGACGTGACGCCCGCTTCTGTCAGACGACTTAATGCCACTTCCGGCGTACGTGTGGTAGGGCCAGCTTCGCCGCCGCCGCCAATTAAATGGACGTGTTGATCAATAAAACCTGGGCAGAGGATCTGCCCGCTGAGATCGACAACCGTGCAGTCCGGTACGATGTCAGAAGGGATGTTGCTGGCAACGGCAATAATCTTGCCGTTAGCGACGAGGACATCGCAAATTCCCCGATCTTCGGGCGCATACAAATGCGCTCCCTGCAACAGGGTAAAACCGGCTGCGGAATAATCAATCATGGTAACTCCTTGTTAAACAATAAGCTGCATAACCCAGATCGACAGCAATGCGTTAATCACGCAGACCGTAATGATATGCGGGTAATATTTGGCATTCACTTCGGCTGTTCCCAGGCAGCGACCAACATTTTGCACCGGGTTGCCCATTAAATACATCGCGGGAAGTAATACCGTGACATCGTGGCCGGTTAATGCGCCAGCGGTCGCCAGGCTGGCGGCAACGCCGACTGCGCCGCCCATACTCATCAATGCGGCTAAAAGGACAGTTGCCGCTTCGCCGGGCAATCCCCACAACGCCATCACCGGTTCACAGATATGTCCCACCCAGTCGAGCAGACCAGTAATTTTCAGTGCCTGAATAATGACAAATGCCATCACCACGTTCGGCAGCAGGTTGGTGGTGGCGATAGTAAAGCCACGGCGTGCGCCATCGATAAACATATCCATGACATTTTTGCGGACCTGAGTTGTCATGCTTGCGCTCCTTGCGTTGGGTTGCGACGTTCTTCGAAGTTAAGCCAGACGCGCAAAATGTTGGCACCGACAAATTTAAACACCAGGATGACAGCTAAAGGTACGATTACGGACGTCCCCAGAAAGGCAAATACGGCGACGCCAGAAGAGAAATAGTTGGTGATGATGGCGCTACCGCTGGTTTGATAAGCGGCGAAAATCACTTTATCGCGCTCGGTAATTTCCCCTTCCTGCGCCAGTTCTTTAGTCATACCAGCGGCGGCATCGGTGTTTTGCAGATTGGCGATGAGCGCCAGTGAACAGATGCCTGGAATGCCCAACAACGGTTTTAGCACGGGCGTCATTAACTGCTGCGCGGCGCGCAATCCGCCAAGACCATCAGTAATCGAGATAATTCCCAGCGAGAGAATCACTGACGGTGCCAGTTCCAGCGCGAAGAGAAAGCCATCTTTAGCTCCTGTGCCACCTGCGCCGCGAAACGAGGTGGTAGCTCCATTCGCACCAGGCAGTTGCCCAAACGTTCCGTTCAGAACGGAAAAGTCAAAAACGCGCCACCAACTGTCTGTCCCGGAAAAAACTCCGGAAAAAAAGATAATCGTGAGAAAAAAGGCCAGATACCCTTTAACACCCACTTTTTCTGTCGCCAGCTCCCCAGCTACAGCATCCCCTTGTTGTGTCATAACAATCCCCATTGTTTTTTTGTGTATGTGTGTTGTGACTACCAGGAAAATTCCTGGAGCTGAAAAACCTTATCAGCCATGTGGGTATGGGGAAAATGCAAGTATGTTTCTGGCTATGCGTTTTTTGCATAGTGGAAAAATTACGCTGCGAGGAGAACCTTCCTGTAAGGATTGAGTTGCAGAAAATTCATAAACACAGTGACAATAACGGTTAGTGAGTAAAGGCGGCGAATACAAGGACGAATGCAAAATGGCAAAATACAACGACAAAGAGCTGGCAGAGACGAGCAAGTTTTTAAGTTTTGTCCTCCGACATAAACCGGAGGCGATTGGCATCGTGCTGGACCGTGAAGGATGGGCGGATATCGATAAGCTCATACTCTGTGCACAAAAAGCGGGCAAGCGGTTAACCCGCGCATTACTGGATACTGTGGTCGCCACCAGCGATAAGAAGCGCTTTAGTTATTCCAGTGATGGTACGTGTATTCGCGCCGTTCAGGGGCATTCGACTTCGCAGGTCGCCATTGCCTTCATCGAAAAAACACCGCCACAATTTCTCTACCACGGTACGGCAAGCCGTTTTCTTGAGGCGATAAAAAAACAGGGGCTGATTGCAGGGGAGCGTCATCATGTGCATCTCTCTGCTGATGAAGCAACGGCCCGCAAAGTCGGGGCAAGACACGGTTCGCCGGTTATCTTAACCGTCAAAGCACAGGAAATGGCGAAACGAGGGATCCCTTTCTGGCAAGCGGAAAACGGGGTCTGGCTGACATCAACGATTGCGGTTGAGTTTCTTGAGTGGTAAGGGAAACTGCCCTTATGAAGCGACCACTTATCGCTTAAATAATTGCACTGTGCTGATAAGCGCAGCAATAAACAACGCCGCCGCGCCGCAGAGAGTGGCGCTGGCAAGCGCCGATGTTCCATTGCCGAGCATACTGGTCAGCGCCGGGCCGAGGATTTGCCCAATGCCGTAAATGAGCGTCACAAAGCCTAAAAGATTGAGATTTCCCGGTACGCTCAGTTGGCGGGCGATAGTCATCACCAGAGATGTCGTGCCCATAAAGGTACCGCCAAAACCGATACTACTGATGATAAGCAAGAGAGGCGAGTTGCTGGCGAGAGTAAGCAGCACACAGATAGCCTGCACCAGTAAATTCGCCGTCAGGCAGGGTAAAGCCCCCCAACGTTTGGCTGCCCATAGCCAGCCAAAGCAACCAGGCACAATTGATAAGCCGACTAACGTCCAGAGATGGGCGGTTAACAATGGCGAGCCTGCATCTTTCGCCATGAGCGGCAGGTAAGTCGCGACGATGATATAACCAAATCCCGCCAGGCCGTACAGAATAGCCAGTAACCACCAGCTCATTATCTGTTGCTCCGTTTTTGCCAATGGCGTTGGTGCGATGGCGTGTTTTTTCGAGGGCATTAAAAGCGTAAGTGCAATCAGCATCATGCCAGAAAGCGCCCCGGCGCCTTGCCATAACGTTTGCGAGGAGAGGGCAAAATGCAGGCCAGCCAGAACATATTCATTGCCCAGTGCGATGCCAATGCCAACGCCAGAAAACAAAGCTGCCAGCACAAAAGGATGGCGCGTGTGCTGCATAATCAGCGTCGAACCAAAAATCAGCATTCCGGCGCTGGCGACACCCGCCAGGAAGCGAATCAATAACACCAGAAAAAACGACGGCAACCATGCCATTGCGAGGATCAACAATCCGCTCGCCAGGGCAGAAGCCAACAGAAATAGGCGCAGGCGCGACGGCTGGTGAAATGCGCCAAACGAAAATAGCAGACTGCCAGCCAGATACCCCGCGTAGTTGCCGCTGGCAATCCACGAGAGCTGGCTAAATGAAAACGCCCCTTCCGCCATCATGACGGGCAACATAGGTGTATAAAGGAAGCGACCTAATCCCATACCTAAGGTCAGAACCAGCATCCCGAAAAGCGCGGTGCTGAAAGAAAAGCGTTCTACGGGATGCGAGGACGGGGGCATGTTTAACCTTGTTTGTATTTTTTGCAATTAACAAGTTAATAACAAAAAAGTGAAACATGCCAGCCTGCTAATGTGATTATTTAGGGGTAAAGCGATAAAAATGATTTGGTTCGCTAACGATATAAATATTACCAGAGGCATCCATCGCAACCCCTTCGGCCTGTTTGATGTTATGCGACAAACCTCGACTGCCTTTGGTTAGTGACATTTCACCGATAACCTCGCCAGCCAGCGTTACTTCCTGGAGTGCGCGTGATTCATGAGACAGCACCAGAAGCGTATTTTTTTGTTGGTTAAATTCTGCGCCGGACACATCATCTAAAGTAAATTGCCGTTGTAGTGCCTTGTCTTTGCTGATGTGCAATTCATTGCTACTTAACAGCCCGTTAACTTTGTAGACCTCAATCGGGTTTTTCTCTTTAAAAAACCAGAAAGTGTGATCCTGGCGAGAGTAGGCTAACCCTTCAAAACCGCAATTGGTTGGGGATTCCTGCAGCGGGATTTTTATTTTTTTGAGGATTTTTACTTCCGAGTTTGGGGTTAGTGAAATCACATAAATGGCATAATCGCGCTCATCGCTAATGACAAACTGATTATCGCCAATGTATTCGATCGTCTCGAGATCTTTAACAAAATCCAGAGGAATAGTGCGGATCAAATCGCCATTGGTGGTCATTTCAACAATGGCGGCAGGTTTGTTGATAGTGCTAAACAGGGTATTGCTCTGTGCCGACCAGGTCAGCGAGGAGATATTATTCGTTACGCCTGCAATTTCTTTGCCATCAATGGTGGCGTGGTAATTCTGAAATGATGCTGCATGATTGCTTTTACGGGCGCAAGATTGCACGAAGAAAGTACACACTGCCACAATGGCAAAAAGAATCACAATAACGGAGATGCGTTTACTTAACGAAATACTTTTGTCACGGTAATCCCTTTAAGGCAAATCAATAAGATATCGAGAAGTATACGTAGCGATCTTAATGAATCCTTAACGCGGAGAAACCCCGTAATGCGCAATGCAGCGCCAGCCACCATCCTGCTGGCAATAAACTGATTCCGTATAACCGGGGATTACCCATTGTGTTTCTTCGCCAGGAAGACAGGTCAGCCAGATGCATAACCCACAGCCGCCGCGTAACTCTCGGGGAATATCGGCGACGCGAAAAGTCATCCCTGCTGCCTGTAACGCCTTACGAGTTTGTACAACGCCGACGGTTGAGTGAAATAAAAACAGATACTCTTTCATGTGCGTTTTCTCTGCCGCTGACCAATCACCGCCGCGCCAATTGCGCCAGCGAATTGCGCATCAGGGTGAGTTTGTACCGGCATTCCCAGATGGCTTTCCAGCATGTGGGTAAACCTCTGACAGTGACTCACGCCGCCAGTGAACAGAATCGGCGCTTCACAAGAGAGGCGGCCAATGAAATTGGCGCTGCGCCGCGCCATAGCGTTAATCACTCCGGCGAGAATCGATTCCGCTGGTACGCCCGCAGAACGCAGACTGATCACTTCCGATTCGGCAAACACAGTACACATGCTGCTGATGGCGTGCGGTGGTACATTTTCGGTGATGCTGTCGAGTTCCTCGACGCTGGCGCCCAATGTGCGGGAAATGACTTCCAGAAAACGCCCGGTGCCTGCCGCGCATTTGTCATTCATCAGGAAGTCGCACAGGTTACCGTCGGCATCAAGCTGAATGACTTTGCTGTCCTGACCGCCGATGTCGATCACCGCGCGCGTTGCTGGCGCAAGAAAGCGTGCGCCCAGCCCGTGGCAGGAGATTTCCGTCACCTGTTTATCGGCAAAATCCACCAGTTGCCGCCCGTAACCGGTCAGCGTCAGAAACGGCACTGTCTCTAACCCTTCACGCAGAGTTTCCCAGGCTTCAGTAATTGCCGTTGCCGGACGAAATGGCGTAGGAGCAAGGAAACGGCGCGTAATCACGCCGTCTGCCAGTAAGATCCCTTTGGTGGCGGTAGAACCAGAATCAATGCCAATCGAATATGTCACCACCGCTCCTTACAACATCTCAATAAAGGCTGCGACGCGGGTACTGAGTTGTCCGATATCCGATGTGGAGTAGTCTGTTTCTATGGCGATGTAAGGAACGTTATGCTGCTGACGAACGTGGCGTTTAATCGCCAGCGATTCCACCGCGTAGGTATGGCACGCCTGTAAAATTACATCGACCACGCCATCGACCTGATACTCCTTCACCATCTGGCTGAGCATTTTCAGGCGTTGATCGTTTGGCGAAACACAGGAACAGCCAATTGCCAGATATTTATCCGCCAGCGCGTCATACACATCGCCCGTTTCCGCCACGCATTGCTCGGTCGCTTTCGCGCCGGTGCAGTTTTCATAACCAACCACCCAGCCACCGTTTTCTTCAATCGCGCGCACGACTTTCTCTGCCGCACCACCAATCGGGCAACCGGTAATTAAAATTCGTGGCCGCGGGTCCAGTCTCTGGCCCTCTTCCCATTGCTGATGAACGCGGGAAGTCATCGCATCCAGTTCATTGATCAACGCCTCTTTATCGAACCGGAAAGTTGCGCCATAAACCACTTTCAGAATGTCGCCGCCACTGAGTGCCGGAGGATTTAACTGCCCCAGATGATAAAAGTTGGCCAGTGCGCGACGTTCGCGGTTTTTCAGTGCAATGGCATCGCGCAACGCGTCTTCGGTGATCTCGTGCCCAAAACGTTCTTCCACCGCTTTTTGTAAGCGAAGCATCTCGGCTTTCCATAACGCACGCGAGGCATCGTCTTGCACGCTGTTTGGTAATTGCATGACATGAACGGGCTTAAACTCCGCCATGTATTCGTACATTTTCTTTTTGCCGTCGCAGGTGGTTTCACCAACCACCAGATCAGAAAAATAGAAGTAGGGGCATTTGTCGGTTTTGCCGAAGCCGTAGCTGCTTTTAATCAGCGGGCAAAGATTGCGCGGCAGATCTTTCTCGGCTTCTTCAATGGTTTCATCAGAGGTGGAACAGAGCGAAACAACAACTGCACCAGCAGCCATCGGGATCTCTTGCGGCATAAACGTACAATAGGTGCCAACCAGCGGAATGCCGCGCTCTTTGAGATCCATGACGGTGAGAAAGCCTTTCTGGCGAGCTTCGGAGAACTGATCGAAAATGGCGGGTAGATCGGTGACAAGTGACATGATTTTCCTTCCCCGTAACACGGGAGATAATGAAAAGAGGCCACATTATTACCATGTTTTAAGTGTGGTTTATTTGATCTCTCTCGCGGTTAGCCATTTAGCTTTTATCATCGATTTCTAAAAGTTGCCGAGGGGTAACAAGGCCGGAATTTGCGATAAAAGATACAATATCAGCCCAATACAACCGCCGACCAGCGTGCCGTTAACGCGGATAAACTGGAGATCTTTGCCGATATTTAACTCGATTTGCCGGGACATATCCCGCGCATCCCAACTTTTTACCGTATCGCTAATGTGGCGAGTCAGGAATGCCGAAAACTCTGGCGCGACGCGGTGCGCGGCCTGTTCCAGATGACCATTTAACGAGGCGCGCAGGGCATCATCGGCAATTAACGTCTCGCCAAACCACTGTCCCGCTCGCGCGATGCGTTCCTTCACGCGAGAATCTTCGCTGCTGATATCCGCTTTCAACCACTCCCGCAAATCTCCCCACAATTCACCAAGATAGCGGTTAAATGCTTCATCTTCTTTCAGATAACTTTTCACGGCGTCGGCCCGCGCCGCCATTTCCGGATCGTTTTTCAGTTTCTCGATCAGCGCGAAGGTAGCGCGATCAAACGCATGGCGGATCTGATGTGCGCGATCGCGGCTGATATCATCAAGCAAAGAATTCACGGCGTCAGAAACCAACTCCGCACTGTGTTCGCCCAGCCATTCGGTAGGCAAAATTTTGGCTTTCAGCGGATGCTCGCTCTCCAGCCAGCGAACAATTTGCTGGGCAATAAACTTGCGCGATTTATCGCGCTGGAGAAGGGCGATCAGTTGTGCGATCAACGTATCGAGCAGTACCTGATGACGATCGTTTTTGGTCATGCTCTCCAGCATCAATGCACTGGTGCCGGAAAGATCCACTTTATCGATCGCCTTATGCACCGCGCGCTTAAGCAGACGCTGAATACGCGCATCATCGGTCAGTTCGAGAAAACCACTCATGATCTGCAACAGATGCTGCCCAACGCGACGGGCGTTTTCCGGCTGACTAAACCAGTTGCCGATTAACAACGCCGGTTCATGACGTCGGATTAGCGCTACCAGCGACTGAGTATCGAGAAATTTTTCCTGCACGAACTGGCCGAGATTTTCGCCAATCCGGTCTTTATTACGCGGAATAATCGCCGTATGACGAGAAATAATCGGGATCGGCACGCGGCGAAACAGTGCCACCACCGCAAACCAGTCCGCCAGCGCGCCGACCATCGCCGCTTCGGCAATCGCCTTCACGCCGCTCACCCAAAAATTGGGCGGCAAAAACAGCGTAACGATAAAAGTCGCGGCAGCAACGAGCAGCAAAGAGAGCGCCAGCATTTTGGCGCGTCGGAGTTCAATGATTTTATTCATATCGTAAGAATAGAGCCTGACGGCAGGTTCACGCAAAAATCGAGATATCTTCCATAAAAATGTATCGCTTGCAGGAGAACAAAAATAGCCTGGAAAGCGCCTCGGGGAACGGGAAATTGCCGGGTGAGAATGGTTTTGTTAGTCGCTAAAGTCGGGCCATCTTATCAACAGGTGACGGATCGCCATGACAAACTTCACGAGCAGCACGCCGCATGACGCATTATTTAAATCCTTTCTCACGCACCCTGACACCGCGCGGGATTTTATGGAGATCCACTTACCTAAAGATTTACGTGAGCTGTGCGATCTCGACACCTTAAAACTGGAATCAGCCAGCTTTGTCGATGAAAAATTGCGGGCGCTACATTCCGATATTCTGTGGTCGGTAAAGACCCGCGAAGGCGATGGCTATATTTATGTGGTGATTGAACATCAGAGCCGCGAGGATATCCATATGGCGTTTCGCCTGATGCGCTATTCCATGGCGGTGATGCAGCGCCATATCGAGCATGATAAACGCCAGCCGCTACCGCTGGTCATCCCGATGCTGTTTTATCACGGTAGCCGTAGTCCTTACCCCTGGTCTTTGTGCTGGCTGGACGAATTTGCCGACCCGACTACCGCACGGAAGCTTTATACCGCCGCGTTCCCGCTGGTGGATATCACTGTCGTGCCAGACGACGAGATTGTGCAGCACCGCAGAGTCGCCCTGTTGGAGTTGATCCAAAAGCATATTCGCCAGCGCGATCTAATGGGGCTTATTGATCAACTGGCAGTATTACTGGTTACAGGGTGCGCTAATGACAGCCAGATAACCGCGCTGTTAAATTACATTTTACTGGCTGGCGATGAAGCGAGTTTTAAAGAGTTTATCAGCGAACTAACCAGTCGAATGCCACAACACAGGGAGCGAATAATGACGATTGCAGAGCGAATTCATAATGATGGATGGCTGTTGGGAAGGGAGAAAGGGAAAGAAGAAGGGGAACAGCGCCTCCTCCGATTGTTGTTGCAGAATGGGGCAGATCCTGAATGGATACAAAAGATTACCGGACTTTCGGCAGAGCAAATGCAGGCATTAGAGCAGCCCTTGCCTGAAAGCAAGCGCGATCCATGGATCGAGTACTAATCAGAGGCTGATGACAAACGCAAAGCTGCCTGATGCGCTACGCTTATCAGACCTACATTATCTCTGCAATCTATTGAATTTGCGCGGTTTGTAGGCCGGATAAGGCGTTCACGCCGTATCCGGCATGAACAAAGCGCACTTTGCCTAAGCCATGCCGGAACGTGGCGATGTCGCTATAAAGATAAAACGAGTTACAGGTGATTCGTGAGAGTAAATCAGGCGCTTCGCCAATAATTCGAAATTATTCTATTGCCCGATACACGGCCTCGCCAATTTGCTTCAGTGCTTCGCGATAGGTTTCGCTGAGCGGCAAAGCGCAGTTGATGCGCAGACAATTACGGTATTTGCCGGAAGCTGAGAAAATCGAGCCTGCCGCCACCTGGATTTTCATGCGGTACAGTTGCCGCGCGACGCAGACCATATCGACCTGTTCAGGCAATTCTATCCACAGTAAAAATCCGCCTTTCGGGCGCGTAATACAGATTTCGCAGGGAAAATATTCCCGTATCCAGCAGGTATAAAGCGCCATATTGCGCTGATAGTTCTGCCGCATCCGCCGGATATGGCGATGATAGTGACCTTCAAGCACAAACGTTGCCGCCGCCATTTGCGTGGACGGTACATTAAAGCTGCTGGTGGCATATTTCATATGCATCAGTTTATCGTGATAACGTCCCGGCGCGACCCAACCCACGCGCAGGCCAGGCGCAATGCTTTTACTGAACGAACTGCACAGCAGCACTCGCCCGTCGATATCCCAGGAATGAATGGTCCGCGGGCGCGGATACTCCGTTGCCAGTTCGCCGTAGACATCATCTTCAAAAATCACAATATCATGACGCTGAGCGAGAGAGAGAACGGCCCGTTTGCGCGCGTCCGGCATAATAAATCCCAGCGGATTATTACAGTTTGGCACCAGAATGATGCCTTTAATCGGCCACTGTTCCAGCGCCAGTTCCAGCGCTTCAACGCTGATGCCAGTTTCTGGATCGGTTGGGATTTCAATCACTTTCACGCCCATACCGCGCAGCATCTGCATCGAACCGTAATAACAGGGGGATTCGACCGCGACAATATCGCCCGGTTTACACACTGCCATTAACGCCAGCGACATCGAGTTATGACAGCCGCTGGTGATGATGATGTCATCGGCGGTGACCACCGAGCCGCTGTCGAGCATCAGGCGGGCAACCTGCTCACGCAATACCCGCTGACCGGCTAACAAGTCATAACCGAGAACGGTTTGCAGATTATGCTGCACCACCCGGCTTAGCTCCCGCCACAGCGGTTTCAGGCTGGGCGTTTCGACATCCGGCGTGCTTTTGCTTAACGGAACAATGGAACTGTCGCTATGCGCCTCCAGCATATCCAGTACCTGATCCCACTGGGTAATTTCCACCGGGCGCTGCACCGGACGCGTCATCGGCGGCACTGGCGGCTGGGCTTTACGTTGTGCGACAAAATACCCCGAACGCGGCTGCGGAGTGATGAGCTTCATCGTCTCCAGCGTCTGATACGCCTGCTGCACGGTGCTGATGCTGACGCCGTGCTCCTGACTTAAGCTGCGCACCGACGGTAATTTCTCCCCGTGACGATACAGCCCTTGCTCAATCCGCTCGGCAAGCAAAGTCGCCAGATGTTGATAACGCGTCATGTTGTACTCCTTATTTGGACCATACAGAGAGAAAAACCGGTACAGATGAGGCTAAAAAACCGGATGCAGATGCTGTTTTAACCTGTCTGTATGTTAAATAAAAGTAATATTTGAATCTGTATTGTGAACTGCCAAAAGGCGGATGATGAAGCCTCTGAAAGATGAGGAGGCAGCAGATGGAATTTCACGAAAACAAAGCCAAAGCGCCGTTTATCGGCCTGGTGCAACTCTGGCAGGCGGTGAGGACCTGGTGGCTGAAAAAGCAGACCCGGCGCGTGTTACAGCAGATGAGTGATGAGCGGTTGAGGGATATTGGGTTACGCAGGGAGGATGTGGAGTGAGGGGGCAGTTCGTCGCGGATAAACAGGATTTCTCTATAACCTCCACAAGGAAGTGGTTATTATTGCGAAATCATCGCTTCACGGAAAGACGTCAGAATGAAAGCAACAGAAGCCCGCTTACTCGATTTTTTAAAACGTTCGCAGCAGTTTGTTATTCCCATTTATCAACGCACTTATTCATGGACGGAACAACAATGTCGGCAACTTTGGGACGACATCATTCGTGCCGGAAAGCGTGACGATATATCAGCGCATTTTATCGGTTCGGTTGTTTATATAGAGCAGGGGTTGTATCAGGTTTCTGGTATTTCTCCGTTGCTGGTCATTGATGGTCAACAACGGCTGACGACCGCAATGTTGCTGATTGAGGCTTTATCGCGCCATCTTGGCGAAGACGAAGTGTTTGATGGCTTTTCGGCAATGAAATTGCGTAATTATTATTTGCTCAATCCTTATGAGTCCGGCGAGAAAGGATTTAAATTACTGCTGACCGAGACTGATAAAGACAGTTTGCTGGCGTTAATAAAACAAAGACCAATGCCAGAAAACTATTCCCATCGAATAATGGAAAATTTTACTTTCTTTGATGAGCAAATTGCCAAACTCGGTGATGACTTGATCCCCTTATGTCGTGGGTTAGCAAAGTTATTAATTGTCGATGTGGCGCTTAATCGTGGTCAGGATAATCCGCAACTGATTTTTGAAAGTATGAACTCCACCGGTAAGGCGTTAAGTCAGGCCGATCTGGTGCGTAATTTTATTCTGATGGGCCTCGAACCAGAGCATCAAACCCGGTTGTATGAAGATCACTGGCGACCAATGGAAGTCGCTTTTGGTCAGCAAGGTTACAGCGAATATTTTGACAGTTTTATGCGTCATTATCTGACGGTAAAAACGGGGGAGATCCCTCGGACAGATGAAGTCTATGAGGCATTTAAACTACATGCCCGCAGCCAGAGTGTTGCTGAAAAAGGCGTAGATCGGCTGGTTGAAGATATTCACATCTACGCGGAGTATTACTGCGCAATGGCATTGGGAAAAGAAAGTGACAAATCGCTTGCTACGGCTTTTCTGGATTTGCGCGAGTTAAAAGTCGATGTGGCGTATCCTTTCTTACTGGCGCTTTATCATGACTATAAAAATGGCGTTTTGTCTCACGAAGATTTCCTGAGCATAATTCGTTTAATTGAATCTTATGTTTTCCGCCGTGCAGTATGTGCGATTCCGACAAATTCTCTTAATAAGACGTTTGCTACTTTTTATAAGGTCATTAATAAAGAAAATTATCTGGAAAGTATTCAGGTACATTTTCTGAATCTGCCTTCATATCGTCGTTTCCCCAACGATGATGAATTTAAACGGGAATTAAAAGTTCGCGATCTCTATAACTTCCGCAGCCGCAGTTACTGGTTACGACGACTGGAAAACGATAAACGCAGAGAGCGCGTGGAAGAGTTTACGATTGAGCACATTATGCCGCAGAACGAAAATCTGTCGGCTAAATGGCGTGAAGAGCTGGGAAGCGACTGGCAGCGAGTGCATAAAGAACTGTTACATACGTTGGGGAATCTCACTTTAACGCGCTATAACTCCCGCTACAGTGACAGACCTTTCGCGGAAAAACGCGATATTGAAGACGGCTTTAAACATAGCCCGCTCTATTTGAATATCGGTCTTGGACAGTGCGAAAAATGGGATGAAGCTGCCATTCGCGCCCGTGCCGATCGTCTGGCCGATCTCGCGGTTCAGGTCTGGCAAGCGCCTTCTCTTCCTGAAGAGGTTTTAGCTGTTTATCGGGGGCAGCCTGAAAACAAAACCAGTTACAGCCTGAGTGATTATCCTTTTCTTGCTGATGGTTCGCATAGCCGGGTGTTATTCGATCATCTTCGCGATGAAGTTATGCGCCTGGACGCAGGGATCACGCAGGAAGTTTTAAAGCTGTATATTGCGTTTAAAGCTGAAACGAATTTTGTTGATGTTGTGCCGCAAAAAAGCCGACTGCGGTTGTCGCTTAATATGCAGTTTCATGAACTGGTCGATCCGAAAGGTATTGCCAAAGATGTGACAAATCTTGGGCGCTGGGGCAATGGTGATGTGGAAATTGGTTTCAGCGACCTCGCACAACTTCCTTACATTATGGGATTAATTCGTCAGGCATTTGAAAAACAGATGGAGAGCGCGTTGGTCTAACGCGGCGAATAATACCCGGTAGCACTGGCGCTACCGGGTCAATTTATCTGGCAACTTTCTGTTTACCTGTAATTACCCCAATAAATTCCTGCACCTGCTTTTGTTTACGCGTCGACAGTTTGCACACCTGGCGCAGCGACTGCATCAGTTCGCTCTCTTCGACGGCGGGTGAAGTTAATCCCTTGCAACTGGTTCACTTTCTTGAAGTCGCTGATCGCTTTTTCCAGTAATTTTTGTAATAACTGGATCTTCGTTGCCGGAAGTTTGATCTTGTTAATTCCAGCGGCTAAGGCGCTGGAATTAACAGCAAAATGGTACGCTTTTATCACAGCAAAGACGCGACGGAGATGATGGCGTTTTTAGTGGAGTGCTATCAGGTATGAATAAGATATTAGAGATTCATTTATTTCACCCGGTGCAGAGCCACCGGGCGTTATGGAGATAATTTAGTATATCTACATATATTGTGGGCTTTGCTCATAGGTCTTTAGTAGATGCTCATTTAACGCACCTTCACCGTGCAAGGTTACCAAGAGATTGCAACGTGCTCGGGTAAAA
The DNA here is from genome assembly GCF_005845405.1 of Escherichia sp. E4930. Lineage (NCBI taxonomy): Bacteria > Pseudomonadati > Pseudomonadota > Gammaproteobacteria > Enterobacterales > Enterobacteriaceae > Escherichia > Escherichia sp. E4930. Next base: position 45,801 of record NZ_VCDZ01000013.1, read on the forward strand.
CCTACATAGAGTCTCTTTATATCCTCACTCAAATCATCGCTATTATTCCGTGTTCTCGCTGCATCAATAATGACAACTGAGTGAAACTCAAGCCCTTTGCTGCTGGGTAATGGCATAACAGAAATACGCTCTTGTTCCGGCGTCCAGGACTTTTTATCTGCAGAGCTTACAATAAGATTAAAGGGGATGTTTTTCGATTCAAGTACAGAACTTAGAGAGTTAGAAAGGGTATGAGTTGATGGACTTAGTATAGCAATTTCAGACCACGGAATCCCTTGTTCATTTTGCTCTGTAATCCACTTGACTGCTCTTGCTATTTCTTCGTCCAGTGTGTCGAAATGCTCAAGGTTGGGATAATCGCCATTCATTCCTCCCGCAGCAGGTTTATGATAGGTTAAAGAACTATCGATATGGCTATTAAGATAATTAAATGCAATACAACTGGCAAAGTGTAGGATTTGCTGTGTGTTTCTATAATTTATATTAAGAATAGTTGTGCGTCCTGTCGCTTTAATATCTACGCTGGACAGTGTAAAGTCTAATGCTTTCTTTTTTTGGTAAATTGACTGAGCATCATCATAAAGGAATAGCAAATTCTCGTCCTGAGAGTCAGTCATTTTTGCCAGGATTTTTAACCATTCGGGCTTAAAATCATGTCCTTCATCAATTAATACAGCGCTGTATTGTTCTGGTTTTATTTTTCCTGTGTTGAAACCATCAGTCAACGCTTGCTCCATATTTTCAAAAATATTATCCCCTTCTGGAATGGTGATCTTGTTTTCTTTAATTTGTTGGAAACACCATGCATGAAAATTTTTAACCTTTATTTTCTCTGCAAAGGGATGATTGATGAACATCGACCGAAGTTTTTTGGCTAAAGTAATATTGTAGCAAATGACAAGTATTGGCTTTTCGCTGTCATTTTTTTTCGCTAATTCCTGACAGCGATGATAGAGGATCAATGTCTTCCCTGAACCTGCAACACCATGAATGATTCGGTGGCCATCTCTCATACTTCTGGCAAGTTGTTCCTGTTGAGTATCCAGGATAGAAATGATGGTTGGTGCATCGACACTAAATTCATCACGGTTTTTACTTCTCTTTTCCCTTTCTATTCTGACATCGGGGTATAAGTGCCATCTAATCCTGTTCAACTGTTCTTGTGTAGCATGACATTTGAAGTCATATTTAATCAACGAATGTATTTTGGATGAAACATCCTCTTTTGACATAAATTCATTAAGTTCGTCTTTGCAGATAACGAGATCCGATGGGAAAATTCCGAGCAGTTCCTCTTCGGTAAATTTATTATTTAATGCTTCTCGCGTAATATTACTAAAGTATACGCCATATCCATAGGGGAACAGAAGATTGCCATTGTAACGCTCCTCCTATTGGCATAATAAGGGGTCTTTTTTTAACTGGTTTACAGCTTCGAAAGCATATTGCCTGACTTGTTCTATCGGATTCTTTAAAGATTGAATACCATTTTGTGTCTCATACAACACATTAGACTTGTTGGCTTTTTTTATTTTAGTAATAAACCAATCTTTTACCTCGAGAAAAATAATGCCTTTTTCTGGCGAAAGTATCATAAAGTCTGGGTGAAGATGCTTATCACCTGTAGGAATGTCATACCAACAGCAGCACTCTTCGCCAAGTCCTCTTTCAAGAATTCTTGCCAGCCTTTTCTCTCCGGCAGTAATTTTATCGTTGCAGCTACTGATTGTTGGGATTATTGTTGCCATATTAATCTCTTGTATTCGTGTTGATTATAATTAAACTGCTATTAATTTATTTGCTGATTGTTTTGGTTGACGATTTTTCTTTTTTGGACTGTACCAGAATGTTTGCATATTTGGAAATTAATACATCTATTACGCCTCAATAGGACGTCTATCATATAGATTGCTTTTAAAAGTATGAGTGGTGGCAATGTAAGTACATCTGTATTTAGGGGATTATGGCAGAATTATATTTTTAATTTGAATGGGCATTGGAAAGAAAATAAAATAATGAAGCGAACGGAAAATGATAGGATTTTATCCTCGTCCGCTTCGTATGAGTAGGTTAAGGTGATTACTTCCGCAACCCCACAAACGCCGCCCGAATCTCATCCTCCGGCAGTTGAATCCCGATAAACACCATTGTGCTATGCGGTTTTTCATCGCCCCACGGGCGGTCCCAGTCGGCGCTGTAGAGGCGCTGGACGCCCTGGAACAGCAGGCGGTTAGGTTCGCCGTCAATCCACAGCATCCCTTTGTAACGCAGCAGTTTATCCGCCGATTCCAGCAGCAGGTTTTCCATCACCCGGGAAACTTCGCTGATATCTACCGGGTAATCCAGTTCCACCACAATCGACGAAATATCGTTTTGTTTATCCGCGATAAAGTGGAAACGCGGTTTGGTGCTGACGACGTTTTCTTCCAGCATAAAACCGTTAGTGTTGAACAGCAGGCCCAGGTCGATGTCGCCGTGGGTGACGGTGTAGACCGGTGCACGGGCGTTGATGCGCGCCAGACGTTCGCGCAGTTTTTCTGCTTCGCCTGCGACGTCGGTTTTCGTCAGCAGAATACGGTCGGCGTAGCCAACCTGTGACTGGGCGATGGTGAACTGGTTCATCTGCTCATCGGCATGTACCGCATCCACCAGCGCAATCACGCCGTCCAGCAGGTAGCGCTGGCATAAAATCTCATGGGAGAAAAAGGTCTGAATAATCGGGCCGGGATCGGCCATGCCGGTGCATTCAATGACCAGACGATCGAACTGAATATTGCCCTTGTCGAGATTATCCAGCAGGTCGAGTAGTGCGTCTTCCAGCTCGTTGGAGCGCGAACAGCAGATGCAGCCGTTGGTCAGCGTTTTGATCTGGGTGGCGCGGTCGCCAATCAGTTGATCATCAACGGAGACTTCGCCGAATTCGTTTTCAATCACGGCAATCTTGTAGCCGTGTTGTTCGTTAAGAATATGGCGCAGCAGGGTGGTTTTGCCCGCGCCTAAAAAACCGGTGAGTAGGGTAACTGCAATCGGGTTCATGCTCTCTCCATTAACAACAGCGCATACCGCCTTTACCATCGCCGCCGTAGCGCGCGTTCTGGCGTTCGCGGAAGAATTCTTCATAGCTCATGTACGGCTTGTCGGGATGGTTGGTCTTCATATGCTCGACGTAGTTGTCGTAGTCTGGAATGCCAATCAACATCTTCGCCGCCTGGCCGAGATATTTTTTTGCCTGTCCTAAGTTACCAAACATAGTTCACTCTGATAAGAACAAAGCCCCGCCGAAGCGGGGCTAAACACGGTTAGTGGTGCGAAGAGATCTTCACGCCGCCTTCCGGGATTGGAACGTACGGTGTTTCTTTGTCAGTACGTTTGTCGCTGTTACGCACCGCAAGCCAGGTTTTGAAACCGTAGAAGATGATGCTGTACACCACAATCAGGAACAGAATACTCAGACCTGCGTTGGTGTAGTTGTTCACAACGATGTGGTTCATGTTGGCAATCTGCTGCGCCGTCAGGTCAGTACCGTTAGCAATCTTCTCTTTGTACTGGTTTGCCATGTAGAAGAAGCCTTCCATCTGCGGGTTGGTGCTGAACAGTTTCAGGCCCAGCGCCCAGGTGGTGCAGATAAGCAGCCATACAGCCGGAACAACAGTTACCCAGATGTATTGGGTGCGCTTCATCTTAATCAGCACAACGGTACCCAGGACCAGCGCCACGGCTGCCAGCATCTGGTTGGAGATACCGAACAGCGGCCACAGGCTCTTAACGCCGCCCAGCGGATCGACCACGCCCTGATACAGCAGGTAGCCCCACAGACCCACACAGCCCGCAGTACCGATGATACCGGCAACCAGAGAGTCGGTTTTTTTCAGGAACGGGATGAAGTTACCCAGCAGGTCTTGCAGCATAAAGCGGCCAGAACGAGTACCCGCATCCAGCGCGGTCAGGATGAACAGGGCTTCGAACAGAATACCGAAGTGATACCAGAAGCCCATGTCAGCCATCGGCAGCACTTTGTGGAACACGTGTGCGATACCTACCGCCAGCGTCGGCGCACCACCTGCACGGTTCAGGACAGAAGGCTCACCAATGTCTTTCGCGGTTTGCAGGATCTGCTCTGGCGAAATCACGAAGCCCCAGGAGCTGACGGTCGCCGCCGCGTGTGCGGTAACGTCTTTCAGCTGCGCCATGATGATCGGCGCGTTCTCGCCACCCATTTCATGCAGGTTAGGCATGGTGATGCCTAGGCCAGCAGGCGGGGTATTCATCGCGAAGTAAAGACCTGGTTCGATGATGGACGCAGCAACCAGCGCCATAATCGCCACGAAGGACTCCATCAGCATTGCGCCGTAGCCAATGAAACGCGCGTCGGTTTCATTAGCCAGCAGTTTCGGCGTTGTACCGGAAGAGATCAGCGCGTGGAAGCCAGATACCGCACCACAGGCGATGGTGATGAACAGGAACGGGAACAGAGCGCCTTTCCACAGCGGGCCAGTACCGTCAATGTACTGGGTCATCGCAGGCATTTTCAGTTCCGGGTTCAGCACCACGATACCCAGCGCCAGGCCGACGATAACGCCGATTTTCAGGAAGGTTGCCAGATAGTCGCGCGGTGCGAGGATCAGCCACACTGGCAGCAGTGCGGAAACAAACGCATAGCCAATCAGCGCGAAGGTAATGGTGGTGTCTTTAAAGGTCAGTGCCGGACCCCAGTACGGATCGTGAGCAATCACGCCACCGAAGTAGATAGAGGCAACCAGCAGCACGATACCAATAACAGAGACTTCACCCACACGCCCCGGACGAATAAAGCGCATGTAGATACCCATAAACAGCGCAATTGGTACGGTTGAGCAAACGGTGAAGACACCCCACGGACTTTCGGCCAGGGCTTTAACCACAATCAGCGCCAGAACGGCGAGGATGATGATCATGATTAAGAAACAGCCAAACAGCGCGATAGTCCCCGGTACTGGCCCCATCTCTTCTTTGATCATCTCACCGAGAGATGCGCCGTTACGGCGAGAGGAGATAAACAGCACCATAAAGTCCTGAACCGCACCGGCCAGCACTACCCCCGCCAGCAGCCACAGCGTGCCAGGCAGGTAGCCCATCTGCGCGGCGAGAACCGGACCAACCAGCGGACCAGCACCGGCGATAGCGGCGAAGTGGTGACCAAACAACACGTAACGGTTGGTCGGAACATAGTTCAGACCGTCGTTGTTAATAACCGCAGGCGTCGCGCGCGTGGGGTCGAGTTTCATCACCTTCTGGGCGATATACAGACTGTAGTAGCGATACGCCACCAGATACACCGACACAGAGGCGACCACGATCCACAGGGCGCTGACGTGCTCCCCCCGACGTAATGCAACTACCGCGAGGCAGAATGCACCGATGATTCCGAGAATCACCCAGGGTATGTGCTTGAATAGTTTTTTCGTATCCATAGTAAAACCTGGCATTTTACTCGTCGTCTTTTGGCTTACAGTTGCGGCAGCTGCGTTCGTTCACCCCTGTCACTTACTGTTGTAAGCTCCCGGGGATTCACTCACTTGCTGCCTTCCTGCAAACCAAAATCCATAGAGTAATTTGTTAATCATAGGCCGAAGCCGTTCTAGGTTTGCGTTGCGTTTGAGGAGGTAAATTGACCGCTATCCTGCAGTGATGTTGCCAGAGTTACGCGCGCGTAAAGTAAGGTAAATAACTGAGTGGTTATATTAGGGACGTAAGCGGTCAGGAATGGCGGTGAGCGGTTGGGCAAGAATTATTCATTAGGCTAATATGTGATTGAGATCACGAATTTTTTTGCCAGGATAGATTTCTCGTTTGCGCCTCAATAATTGCCAGATGCGCCACGCTTATCTGGCCTGGATAGATTCTGCAATGTATTGAATTTGTAAGATTTACCAGACCGGATAAGCCATTAACGTCAAATCCTTATCAGGGATTTAATGTGGTGAAGGTGGCTGGTGCGCCAGGGCAATTAACGTTTCGCTGCGAGAGGGGGAAAGGGGTTCTCGCGGTTGCGGTAATGGCCAGCCGTATAACCATCGAGCGGTAGCGGCGCAGGTTCTCCCCTGACAGGCTCCCATGCCGCAGCGGGTCGTTAATTTGGCCTGCAGCCAGCTTTGTGCTTGCGCTACATCGCTACAGCGAATGTCTTCGCAGCGGCAAAGCAGCGTTTCTGGTGTCGCAACGCGCTTGAGACTTTCGGGCAGGGCAAAGGTTTTATGAAGTGCAAGGGCGAAGCGCTGCCACCCGGCACGTTTTTGTTGCAGAAACCTGGTTTCATGGGCGCGATCGGCCGCACAAAGCCCGGCTATCTCACCTTCTATCAGCGCCAGTTCACTGCCACCAAATCCAGTACATTCACCGGCTGCATAGATGTTTTTAACCGAGGTTCGCTGAAGTTCATCCACCTGCACGGCATCATTGCTGATGACACAACTGAAGAACAACCCTGGTTCAAGATTAGGCACCAGACCATAGCCAATAGCCAATTTGTCGCATGGCAGTGTGATTTCCCTACCATTGTGTCGGAGGGTGACAGCACGCAATGTTGCGTCGCCGTGAGCAGCGATAACCTGGCTTGCACTGAGATAACGACGAGGAAATAGTGTCGCCAGTTGGCGCAGCTTACCCGGCCAACGCCATAGCCCGAGGCCAAAGCGCAATAGCGCTGCGCGTGGGGCTTGTTCCACAATCGCCACCACTTCGCCTCCGGCACGGCGAACGGTGTCAGCAACGGCCAGTAATAGTGGCCCGCTTCCGGCAATAACCACTTTTTGATTTGCCATGTGCAGCCCCTGTTTCACTTGTGCCTGTAACCCACCCGCGCCACTGACACCGGGCAGCGTCCAGCCTGGAAACGGTAATGCAAGTTCACGTGCACCGCAGCAGAGAATCAGCTTATTCCAGCTTACTGTGCCGTAGTCTTCTGCGGTTTCGAACAGTACACAATTTTCGCTGCGGCGGGCGATTAACCTCGCTCCGTTGAGCACACGAATCCGCGATTCGTTGGCAACGGCATCACGGTAATGGCGGGCCAGTGGAGGAAGCTGACTTTGTGGGCCATCGCGCCAGATTTGACCGCCAGGACGCGGATTATCATCAAGAATGATGACCTGCTTATCGCACTTTGCTGCGGCCAGAGCAGCTGATAGCCCCGCCGGGCCTGCACCGAGTATTAAAATGTCACACTGTAAGGTCTGCATATCCGCTCCTTTCAATCTGCATGTCTGGCTGGCAAAGGGTCTGACAACCTGGTACCCGACGACCATTAACGCTCACCCGACACTCCTGGCAAATGCCCATGCCGCAGAAGGGCGTACGTGGTTGCCCGCTCACCGAAAGGCGCGTAATGGGGTTATCAGTTAAGGCCAGTGCCGCCGCTACGCTAATACCCGTCGGGACAAACCAGGGCTGTCCGGCAATAAAAATTCGAATGGTGCCACTCATGCGCTGGCCTCCAGGGAGATAAGTCTGGCGGGTAGCCAGGGGGCAGGAGATACGAGGCTACGTTCACCCAGCAACTGTGCGGCTAACAGCGACGCGCTGGCGGGGGCAGTGGTCACGCCAAGCCCTTCATGACCAAGAGCCAGCCAGACGCCAGCACGGGAAGGATGCGGGCCGAGAAGGGGATTGCCATCCTGCGAGGCGGCGCGAAAACCGCTCCAGCAACGAATAATATTGAGCGTTGCCAGAGACGGCAGAAAGTGTTGCGCTCTGGACAGCATCGCGGCCAGGAGTGGAAGGTCCAGTTCGCGATCCTGGTTATCGAACTGACGCGAAGAGCCAATCAGCAGTTGGCCGGTGGGACGAGGCTGCACATTAAAGGCCACTGACGTGCCGCCGCCGTGAGCACTGGCGCCGTAGCCAAGTTCAACCAGTTGGTGATTGACCAGTGGACCATAGCGATCAGTAATCGCCAGTTGGCCTTTCTTCGCGCGCAGCCATGGCTCCCCCAGTAACGTATTGGCCCCCAGACCACTGGCGATGACGATCGCGTCGGCGCGTACCTGGCGACCGCTCTGTAATGTCACTGTTGGTTCTTCCAGACGAATGGCGGGATCAACCAGATGTGTCAGCTTATCGCCCGCATTGGCAATAAACCAACGGGCAACGTTTGGGGCGTAGACGATGCCATCGCCCGGCACCCATAACCCGCCGGATAACCCCGGGCGTAGCATAACTTCTCGCTCGGCCAATTGTGCGGCGCTTTGCATTTCGCTGTTTACTTTCTGCGATGCCAGACGTCGCTGCTTCTCTCGGGCAATTTCCAGTTCTTCTGGTGTTTCCGCCAGCCACAATGTGCCACAGCCGCGCCAGGCACAGCTTTCCGGTAACTGAGGCGTCAACGTGCGCCACAGTTCCAGCGACCAGGCAGAGAGCGTCAGTTCTGCGGGATCATCATCCATACAGACCAGATGCCCCATTCCTGCAGCTGTAGCTCCGGCTCGGCCGTCGTCAATTAACGTGACTCTCACCCCACGTTTTGCCAGTTGCCATGCGCAGGCGGCCCCGATGATGCCTGCGCCGATGACAATGACCTCCGTGCTGTTCACAGGCTAATCCCCCAGCAGAAGGGATCGTCCGGATTAAGGAGCAGGCGATTGTCGCCGCATACCCAGGCTTCTCCACGAATGGTGGGGATAATCTTCTCGCCATGGCGGGTATAGTGAGCCGTAAACTGGCTACCAATAATACTGGCCTGGCGCCAGATATCGCCGGGGGCGAGTTTTCCGTCCTCTGCCAGACAGGCCAACTTGGCGCTGGTGCCTGTGCCACAGGGAGAACGATCCCACGCTTTGCCAGGGCAAAGGACGAAGCTACGGCTATCCGCCTGATCGTCATCGGCAAAAAGTTCGATATGATCGATAATGCCACCATTTTCACCGACGATCCCCGCATTATCGAGTCCTTCCCGTACCGCCCAGGCGTATTCAGTTAACTGCGGGATCTGTTCCGGCACAATATCAAATGGATGATCATTAATAAGAAAAAACCAGTTGCCACCCCAGGCGATATCACCTGTAACTGTACCCACCGCCGTTTCCACACTTACCTGCTTTTGCCAGCGCCAGGCCGGAACGTTTTCAACTGACACACTGCCATCGTCATGCAATGTGGCGTTTACATCTCCAACAGGGGTTTCAATGCGATGAATGCCTGGTTTAATACGACCTAACCAGGCCAGTGAAGCAACAAGCCCGATAGTGCCGTGCCCACACATATTCAGGTATCCGGCATTATTGAAAAAGATGACACCCGCCGTGGCATGAGGGGAAACCGGCTCACACAGTAGCGCGCCGACCAGCACGTCGTTGCCGCGTGGCTCAAGAATTATGGCTTTGCGCCAACTGTCAAATTCCCGGGCAAAACGTTCGCGCCGTTCGGCCATGCTGCCGCTACCGAGATCGGGAAAGCCATCAATAATCAACCGGGTCGGCTCGCCTCCGGTATGGGAGTCGATAGCCCTGAGTTCAGTGATTTGGTGAGGAACATGCATGCTCTGGCTCCATGTGGTTAACGAAATGTTTCTAAATGCTGGCGTAATTGCAACTTTATCGCTTGAAGGGTTTCTGCAAGGGAAATGACGAAATCAGCACAGTGAATTATTTCGCGACACCAGGAGTGGTCATATTTTTTTAATATTAATCATCTTGTTAGTGATGTGTTAGACCAAGAACAAGCGTTCGTCAGTAGTGAGAGCAACGGAAAGTGGAAATACACGGAAGGATCGCAAAATGCGCTTTCAGTACTTGTCATGTTAACCAAAGGTTAATAAACATTCATCCTCAATCGCTATGAGGAACAGCTATGTCCAGCATATGTCATCAGACTATTGAGTTTTCCCCTTGTGAAGAAACTGCGCTGGCCGTTGATGAACTTAGTCAGATTTGCGAGGGGCTGGCGCGGCAGCGTCCACAAAATATTCAGGCATTGTTAAATGCGCTGGCGCTGATTGCGCCACTTCTTAACGCCATTCCTAATGTGGTGTTTTTTATTAAGGATGTGCAGGCCCGTTATCTGTTAGTCAATATGACATTGGCGCGACGCTGCGGGTTTAAAAACGTGACATCGCTACTGGGGAAGACATCGGCAGATGTTTTCCCTTCTGCGCTGGGACGAGGATATACCGAACAGGATCTGCGTGTGCTACGCGAAGGGGTTGCGTTACGTGATCAACTGGAGATGCATCTCTATAACGGGCGCGAACGCGGCTGGTGCCTGACGCAGAAACTGGCACTGCGCGATATGCAGGGGCGTGTGATCGGAATGGCGGGGATCTCACATGATCTCCAGGAGGCACATGCGCGTCATCCTGCCTGGCAACGTCTGGCGATCATCGATGAGCACATTCGCAATCACTACCACCGCGCGATCTCTATGGAAGAGTTGACTGAAATGAGCGGAATGTCTGTGGCGCAAATTGAACGTTACTGTAAGCGGATTTTTCACCTGACTCCTCGCCAGATGATCCACAAAGTTCGACTGGAAAAGGCCACGGAGTTGCTTGCAGGAACTACGCCGATTACCGATATCGCTTTGCAGTGCGGTTATACCGACCACAGTGCGTTCAGCCGTCAATTTAAGGCGATGACAGGCTCAACACCGCGTGATTTTCGGATGACGTTGGTCGGGTAGCACGACAAATCGCAACCGGGCATTGTGCTAATTTCGTCATCCTGGGGAAAGAAAATCGACAAGCCGCCAGCGCAAGGAGAGGTCAATCTGTTAATGAGAATTCACTTTTAATTCACATTAACGCAACAGGTTGACAATAAGGAAACCAAAGATGAGCAATAAAGCGATTAACTGGAGTGGCGTTTTTCCGGCGGTTAGCACTCAGTTCCGTAGTGATTACTCACTTGATTTGGATGCCACCCATGCGGTGATGAAAAACCTGGTTAAAGACGGGGTTTCTGGCCTGGTAGTGTGCGGTAGCGTAGGAGAAAACACGTCACTTACCACTCAGGAAAAACTGCAAATCATCGAAGTCGCGAAAGATGCTGCTGGCGGAAAAATTCCGGTGATTGCCGGGGTTGCTGAGTTCACCACCGCCTTTGCCCGGACGATGGCAAAAGAGGCCGAGAAGGTCGGTGTTGATGGCGTTATGGTGATGCCTGCTTTGGTTTACTCGTCTAAGCCTCATGAAACTGCAGCGCACTTCCGCAGTGTGGCAATGGCGACCGACCTGCCGATCATGGTCTATAACAACCCACCGATTTATAAAAACGATGTCACCCCTGATATCCTGGAAACACTCGCTGATTGCGAAAATATTGTCTGCTTTAAAGATTCCTCTGGTGATGCTCGTCGCTTTATCGATCTTCGCAATGCGGTAGGAGATCGCTTTGTGCTGTTTGCAGGGCTGGATGATGTCGTGGTTGAGAGCATTGCGGTGGGCGCTGAAGGCTGGATTTCCGGGATGTCAAACGCCTTCCCACGCGAAGGTGAGACGTTGTTCCGTTTGGCAAAACAACAGCGTTTTGACGAGGCTATGGCGCTCTATCGCTGGTTTATGCCGCTGCTGCATCTCGATGCGCGTCCTGACCTGGTGCAGTGTATCAAGCTGTGCGAAGCCCTGTTGGGGCGTGGCAGTGAGGTTACTCGCCCGCCGCGTCTGGCGCTGGAAGGTGAAACGCGTGCCCAGGTTGTGGCGATAGTTGAGAAAGCGCTGGCGACTCGCCCTGCGCTGCCGGACGTGGGCCTTTGAGGTGGGGAGAGACTATGACTGAAACTTTCCCTTTCACCGGGCAACAGTTCATCGCCGGGCAACGTGTTGCCAGTGGTGAACCGTCGCTGGTCAGCCTGCGAGCGCAGGATGGCGAACCTACCGGGCAACGTTTTTACCCGGCCTCCGTGGAGGAGGCCGCGCAGGCGGCTATTGCGGCGCAGCAGGCTTTTGTGCGCTATTCACAGACCAGTGCCGGGCAACGTGCCGATTTTTTAGAAACCATCGCCGATGAACTTGATGCGGCAGGCGACGAACTGTTCGCTACGGCACATCAGGAGACAGCGTTACCCCTGGCGCGTTTACAGGGAGAGCGGGCAAGAACCAGCGGGCAGATGCGCATGTTTGCCGGGTTATTACGTCGGGGCGATCTGTTTGAGGTAAGAATTGATACTGCGTTGCCGGAGCGTCAGCCTTTGCCTCGACCGGATTTGCGCCAGTATAAAACGGCTCTCGGGCCGGTGGCGGTATTTGGTGCCAGCAACTTTCCACTCGCTTTTTCTACCGCCGGTGGTGATACAGCAGCGGCACTGGCTGCAGGATGCCCGGTAGTGGTGAAAGCGCATCCTGGGCATATGGCAACGGCAGAAATTATCGCATCAGCGATCGCTCGTGCCGTGACTAAATGCGCCATGCCCGCAGGCGTATTCAATATGATTTTCGGTACTGATATCGGTGCTGAACTGGTGAAACATCCCGCAATTCAGGCGGTGGGTTTTACCGGCTCATTACGTGGTGGCATGGCACTCTTTCGTTTGGCCCAACAGCGTCCACAGCCGATACCGGTTTTTGCCGAAATGTCGGCTCTCAATCCCTTTTTCATTCTGCCGCAGGCGCTATCAGTACGTGCCGATACGCTGGCCCGCGATTTAGTCGCGTCGTTCACGCTGGGATGTGGACAGTTCTGCACTAAACCAGGCCTGATTGTGTTGCTGAAGGGGGAGAAAAACGCAGGCTTTTTGCAGCAACTGGTTGAGAAAGTGAATGCCGCCTCACCGCAACTCATGCTGAACGCCTCCACGCTTGAACACTATCGCCACAGCGTAGAGAAACTGGCAGGACATCCGACAATTCGGTGTTTGGCGGGGGATGATAATCATCAGACCGGACGTGCAGAAGCTCGTCTCTATCAGGCTCAGGTGGCAAGCGTACTTGAAAAAGATCCTCTGTTGCAGGAGGAAGTGTTCGGGCCGCTCGCGATTGTGGTTGAAGCCGCTGATGAAGCGGAGTTGTTGCAGGTGATTAACGCTCTGCAAGGGCAACTTACTGCCACACTTCAGGCGGATGAGGATGACCGGCAACTGGCTGGTCGTTTATTGCCGTTGTTGGCTGATAAAGCCGGACGCGTATTGTTCAACGGCTATCCCACCGGCGTCGAGGTTTGCGATGCCATGGTACACGGTGGTCCGTTCCCGGCAACCACCGACGCGCGCGGCACGTCCGTAGGTACGCTGTCCATTACTCGTTTTCTGCGCCCGGTATGCCTGCAAAATGCACCCGCTGCGCTATTACCGCCTGCGTTGCAGGACAGTAATCCATTAAACCTGCTGCGCCTGGTTAACGGCCAGTGGACCCGGGAAGCCATTTCCTCCTTGTTGACTCATTGAAGGGCATCACTATGACAATTCCTTCTACCCAAAGCACGCAAACCGTCGTTGTTGAGTCGGGGAAGTTTAAAAAGCAGTTAACGCTCACCGACTTGACCTTTATTGGTCTGGGGGCGATTTTTGGTTCTGGCTGGCTGTTTGCTGCCAGCCATGTCGCATCGATCGCTGGCCCAGCCGGGATTGCTTCCTGGGTTATTGGCGGTTTTGCGGTGTTGCTACTGGGGATTATTTACTGCGAACTGGGGGCGGCGCTTCCCCGCGCGGGCGGTATTATTCGTTACCCGGTATTTTCGCACGGCGAATTGATGGGCTATCTGCTGGGCTTTATTACCCTGATTGCCTTCTCCAGCCTGATCTCCATTGAGATTGTCGCCGCACGGCAATATGCTGCCGCCTGGTTTCCGGCGCTGACGCAGACGGGGAGCAGTGACCCGACGCTGTTAGGCTGGGTGGTGCAGTTCTTACTGTTGTGCTTCTTTTTTGCCCTGAACTACTACAGTGTCAAAACGTTCGCCCGCTCGAACAATTTTATTAGTGTGCTGAAGTTTCTGGTGCCGTTGCTGGTGGTAATAACGTTATTTGCCTTCTTCAAACCGGAGAATCTGCATATACAGGGTATGGCTCCATTTGGTATGTCAGGAGTGGAAGCGGCAATTAGCGCGGGTGGGATTATCTTCGCTTACCTTGGGCTGACACCGATTATCTCCGTTGCCAGCGAGGCGCAAAATCCGCAACGTACCATCCCATTTGCGCTGATCCTCTCGGTAATTCTCTCGACCATCATCTACGTTCTGCTGCAGATAGCCTTTTTGGGCAGCATTCCAACTGAATCGCTAAGTGGTGGTTGGGCGGAGATCAGTAAGAACTATTCGCTGCCGTATCGTGATATCGCCATTACCCTTGGGATGGGCTGGCTGGCATTTATGGTGGTATGTGATGCTATTGTGTCTCCCAGCGGCACTGGCAATATTTACATGAATGCGACACCGCGCGTGATCTATGGCTGGGCGAAGGCGGGAACATTCTTTAAAACCTTTACTCATATCGATAAGGAGTCAGGTATTCCACGTCCGGCACTGTGGCTGACGTTTGGTTTATCTATCTTCTGGACGCTGCCGTTCCCGTCGTGGGAGCAATTGATTAGCGTGGTTTCTGCGGCTCTGGTACTGAGCTACGCCATCGCGCCAGTTACAGCTGCCGGGCTGCGTCGTAATGCACCAGATATGCCGCGCCCGTTCCGCGTTCGTGGTTTTGCGGTGCTTGGCCCACTCTCTTTTATGATTTCCGCGCTGATTGTTTTTTGGTCTGGTTGGGGAACGCTTTCCTGGCTGCTGGGGCTACAAATCGTAATGTTTGTGGTTTACGTGGTTTGTAAGTCGAAAGTGCCTGTTCAGCATGTCAGCCTGGCGCAGCAGATTAAATCTTCATTGTGGCTTATTGCCTTCTATGCCCTGATTATGCTGTTTTCCTGGTTGGGGAGTTTTGGCGGTAGCGGCATTATAGGTCACCCGTGGGATACTATCGTTGTCGCGCTGATGTCGTTGGGAATTTATTACTGGGGCGCATACACCTGTCTTCCTCGGGCGAACTTTAACGGGGATGAAGAAGAATAAAGGAGTAGAAAATGGATAGAGTAACCCTCTCATTATCAGAGGCTTACGCACTAGCCTATCATGCGCTCATCAGTAACGGATTTTGTGAGCAACATGCGGTGGTGATTGCGAAAAACGTTACCGCCGGGGAGCGCGACGGTTGTGCCTCGCACGGTTTATGGCGACTGCTGGGGATTGTTGACACGCTGCGAAAAGGGAAAGTCTCTGCCGATGCTCTGCCGACAGTGGAATCTCAGGCGCCGGCAATCGTTAAGGCCGATGCCAAAGGTGGCTATTCGCTGTTGGCTTATCAGCAGGCACTGCCGTTACTGATCGAGAAAACGCGTCAGTGCGGGATTGCAGCACTGGCGATTAACCACTGTGTTCACTACTCCGCCTTATTTGCGGATGTTGAACCGCTGACTGAAGCCGGACTGGTGGCGCTGGCGACCACGCCAAGCCATGCCTGGGTTGCGCCGAAAGGGGGGCGCAAACCTCTTTTTGGTACTAACCCAATCGCGTTTGGTTGGCCGCGCGACAAACAGCCGCCATTTATTTTTGATATGGCGACCAGTGCGGCGGCACGCGGGGAGATTCAGTTACATCAGCGAGCCGGGAAATCACTTCCTGAAGGTTGGGGGATCGACAGCAATGGCAATGCCACCACCGATCCACAAGCTGTGCTGGACGGAGCCATGTTAACCTTCGGCGGTCATAAAGGTTCGGCACTGGCAGCGATGGTGGAGCTGATTGCGGGGCCACTGATTGGCGATATGACCAGTGCTGAGTCTCTTGCGTGGGATAACGGTGCAGGTGGTTTGCCGTATGGTGGAGAGTTGATCCTGGTACTCGATCCGCAGCGTTTTCTTGGTGAGGATGCCGGGAGACATCTGGCAAGGGCGGAAACACTGTTTAGTCAGATGCAGGCACAGGGCGCGCGCCTGCCGGGAGAACGTCGCTACCAGGCACGATTGCGCAGTGAGCAACAGGGTGTAGAGATCAGCCAATCACTCTATGACGATATTCGATCCTTAAGTAGCTGATAGATACTAAAGGATATACATACAATTAATGGCGGGAAGGATCCCGCCATCTGCGCTATCAAAACAATGTATCCAGCTCTGCCAGTACGTTGTAGTCGTCATCAGTCAATAACAACGTTTTCCATTTGTCGAAGGTCAGGCACGGATGGGAAGTGCCAAACACCAGAATATCCCCCACCTGCACGTCGCTATTAGCTGACAGTTGCAACATACAGTGCTGATCCATAATGCCGACACTGCGAATAGCCTCAGGATTAAACGCCAGTGGCTTGCCGTTGCGATAGTGGGCGACTGGTTGCGGCAGTCCGGCGTCGAAGGCGCAATCACGCTTACCAAAATTAACCACCGCACGATCGGCCTCTGGCACCGATTGCACCATAGCCACCAGTTCCAGTGCAGATGTGAGATCGCCCGCCAGATCGCAAGCCACAGGATCGCGGGCGATCAATTGCTGTTGCGCGATGTCGTAGATCCCTGCGTCATGGGTGATGTAGCAGCCTGGGCGAATGACGATTCGGCAGTTAGTCGGTTTTTCTGCCGCCAGCCAGATATTGCACACTACGTCATACCAGACCGTGCCTGCTCCGGTGAGAATAAACTCGCCATCAACCAGACTTGCCATATCACAGGCCAGTTGTGCGGCATCCCGCAGCAGCGCTTCTACCTGCGGCTGTGGATCGTCACCGTGTAAAACACCTTCATATAACTCAAGCCCTCGCAGACGTAGCCCTGGTAATTGGGCTGCCTGTTTAGCCAGTGCCAGTGCGGCATCCGTTGAGCGGCAACCACAGCGCCCGCCGGGAACACCCAGCTCAATCATCACGTTCAGCGTCTGTTGCTGGCTGGCAAAAAAGGCAGACAAAGCGCGGGCGTTCTCAATGCTGTCGATACAGCAGATAAAATCGACCGTCGGGTAATGCCGTTGCAACTGGGCAATCAGCTGCATATTCGCCTTGCCGACCAACTGGTTAACCATCAGCACACGCTGAATACCGCTCGCCATTGCCGCACCAGCCTGCCACGCGCTACCGACACCTATTGCCCAGGCACCAGCCGCCTGCTGCGCCTGAAAAATCCACGGCGTCATGGTGGTTTTACCGTGCGGTGCCAGTGAAACGCCGCGCGCGTCAGCGTAACGCTGCATCCACATAATGTTGTTCTCCAGGGCCTGCTTTTTAATGATCGCGGCAGGTAAACAAACATCTTCGGCAAGGATATTTGCGGGCATTTGCATCAGGGCAGATTTATGGGGAACCAGCGGCTTCGAGTGGTATTTCATAACATTCACCTTTTGAAGATTTCAACGTATCGGATGCGAGTATCATTTTTAACTAAATGAAATATAAACATTTAGTTTATTTATCTTATGATTTATGAATAAAAGTATCAGAAAATCATCTGGGTTTTGCGTAGTTTTCCACTGTTTTTCATCCTTGTAAATGGTTAACTTGTCACCATTGCAGAAATGGAGTGACGAACATGCAGGTTGACTGGTTATTCAAAAATGTGACGGTTATCGACGGCAGCGGCGGCCCTGAATTTCGCGGTGACGTGGCAATAACAGGTGATCGGATTGTTGATATTGCCCCTGCGCTTAACGTTACGGCGCAGCAGGTCATTGACGGTGAAGGACGGGTGCTGGCACCAGGGTTTATCGACGTTCATACCCATGACGATATCAACGTTATTCGTATCCCGGAATATCTGCCAAAAATCAGCCAGGGGATCACCACCGTGATTGTCGGCAACTGCGGGATCAGTGCAGCGTCGGCGAAAATGAAAGGCGAAGTCCCTGACCCGATGAATCTGTTGGGGGAAGCGGAGCACTTTATTTATCCCACCGTTGAAAGCTATGCCCAGGCAGTGGAAGCAGCCAGACCGTCACTGAACGTTGGCACACTGATTGGTCATACGGCGCTGCGTAATAATCATATGGACGACCTGTTTCGCCCGGCGACGGCAGATGAAATTGCCGCTATGCGTGCCGACTTACGTCTGGCGTTGAGTCAGGGGGCGCTGGGGTTAAGTTCCGGACTGGCCTATGCCACGGCATTTCAGGCGACTACCGAAGAAGTCATGGCGCTGGCGGAAGAATTAGCCGGTGAGAAGGGCGTTTATACCACTCATCTGCGTTCTGAATTCGAACCGATTCTGGATGCGCTGGATGAGGCGTTTCGTATTGGGCGTCATGGCAAAGTGCCTGTCGTGGTTTCCCACCATAAATGCGCCGGGGCGAAAAACTGGGGGCGGACAAAAGAAACGTTGGCTTTTTTTGACCAAATGCGTCAACACCAGGAAATTGGCTGCGATGTCTACCCTTACTCGGCCAGCTCTTCAACGCTGGATCTCAAACAAGTCACCGACGAATTCGATATTGTGATCACCTGGTCACAAACACATCCGCAGCAGGCCGGGAAAACACTGGCACAAATCGCCATCGACTGGCAGATGAGTATGCTGGAGGCTGCGAAGCTGCTAATGCCTGCCGGGGCTATCTATTACAACATGGACGAGCGCGACGTCCGCCGAGTGTTGAGTTATCCGGTCAGTATGATTGGCTCTGACGGCCTGCCTAATGATCCCATGCCGCATCCGCGTTTATGGGGCGCTTTCCCTCGCGTGCTGGGTCACTATTGTCGTGATAAAGGCTTATTCCCGTTGACCACGGCTATCCACAAAATGACCGGGCTTTCTGCCAGCCGTTTTTGTCTACCCGAGCGTGGACTGGTGAAAGTCGGCTATTTTGCGGACCTGGTGTTGTTCGATCCGCAAACCATTCGTGATGTTGCCAGTTTTTCTGATCCCAAACGCCCGGCAGATGGCATTGAGGCGGTGATGGTGAACGGTGTTATGAGCTATGGTCGCGATAAACATATTACAGGCCGTGCGGGCCGTTTCCTGCGCCGCCAGACCTCACATTAAGGAGTGAATATGAGCATTAAACGTTACGGTACGGAAGGTGGAACAGGCACTGGTGGGCAGCATTTGCCGTTTGCCAGGGCGGTTGAGGCGGGCGGCTGGCTATACGTCTCCGGGCAAACACCCATGAAAAACGGTGAAGTGGTAGAAGGCGGTATCGTTGAACAGTCACGACTGGCGATCCAAAACTGTGTCGACATCATGACTGAAGCCGGTTATAGCCTGGCGGATGTGGTTCACGTGAAAGTGATCCTGACCGACGCCCGCTATTTCCAGTCATTTAATAAAGTATTCAGAGAATTTTTTGGCGAGAATCCGCCTGCACGTATTTGTTGTGTGGCTGATCTGGTTGTCGATTGTAAAGTCGAAGTCGATGTGACCTGTTATAACGCGACCCGCTAATAAATTTAAGAATTAAAAAAACAGACCGCAATTGAGTGCTGAATACATTCAGCACTCCGGGAACTCTTACATTATTTTCTCTCTACTGGCAGGATGTGAATTATGAACAGTCATATCTTTTTAGTCGGCTTTATTATTTATGCCATCGCCATGATTTGGCTTGGTTGGTTTGTTTCTCGTAATCAGAAAAGCGGAGAAGATTTTCTGCTGGGCGGGCGTTCGCTGCCGCTGTTTCTGACGCTGGGCTCAACCGTTGCCACGATGGTTGGCACGGGTTCCAGTATGGGCGCAGTGGGCTTTGGCTACAGCAATGGCTGGGCCGGAATGCTTTATGGCGTCGGCGGGGCCGTAGGTATATTGCTGGTGGCGTGGCTGTTTGCTCCAGTACGTAAATTACGTTTTATGACCATGAGTGAAGAACTCTCTTATTATACTGGCGGGAGTCATTTAATTAAAAATATTGTCGGCCTGATGATATTTATTGCCTCTATTGGCTGGCTGGGGGCGCATATTTTAGGTGGCAGTATGTATCTTGCCTGGGCAACAGGTATTGATCTTACTGTGGCAAAATTAATTATCGCCTTAGCTTTTGCGATTTACGTTATTATCGGCGGTTATTCGGCGGTGGTGTGGACAGACACCATTCAGGCCTTAATTCTGTTCTTTGGCTTTATATTGATGGCTATTCTTGCCGTTGTTCACGTTGGCGGCTGGAGTGCGATTGAACAGGCGATGGACCCAAAAGCGATGAGCCTGTTTGCGATTGATAAAATGGGCGTACTGCCTGCGCTTTCGCTGGCGCTGGTTATTGGCGTTGGTGTACTGGCCACACCGTCTTATCGCCAGCGTATTTACTCGGGTAAAGATGTTCCCTCTGTACGCCGTTCGTTTGTTATTACTGGCGTGTTGTATCTGTTCTTCTCGATTCTGCCTGCCATTATCGGCATGGCGGCGTTCACCATGAACCCGAATCTGGAAAACAGTAACTATGCCTTCTTGTTCGCCACCAGTTTTCTGCCGCCATTGCTTGGCTGGTGGTACTGATTGCCGGGCTTTCTGCCACCATGTCTTCTGCCAGCTCCGATGCCATCGCAGCGGTGGCGATTATGATGCGCGATGTCTACACCATGATTACCGGCAGAATGCCGCCGGAGAACAAGGCAATCACTTACTCACGCTGGATGCTGACCTTTGTTATTGGCCTGGCGCTGGTCTTTGCTCTGACCTCTAATGACATCATCAGCTACATTACCAAAATGATTTCGATGTTGATGTCCGGGCTGTTTATCTGCTCGATTCTCGGTCGCTTCTGGCTACGCTTTAACTGGCAGGGCGCGCTGGCAGCGTTAGTGAGCGGTATGGTGATGTCAATTGTGGTGCTGATGAATGCCGACTGGCTGGCTTACTGGGGTAACCCGTGTATTCCGTCAGTGCTGGGAAGCCTGGTCGCTGGCGTACTGGTGACGCTGGTAACGCCAGCAAGCGAGATCAGCCGGGAAGAAGCTCTGGCTATTATCACCAATGAGCGTGAAAACCAGAGTGTCGTGATCACCAAACCTGAAGAGGCATAACCAATAGTGCTAATCGCCAAGTGGCTGGCGGTTAGCGCCACCCCGGTGGCTGTCTAATGCCAGTTTTATCCGCCGCAGGCGATCTTTCGCCTGCGCTTTATTTGCCATAGCCAGCTCTGTTGCCAACACATCGATCATCGCGAGCATGGCGTAACGGGAAGGGGTGGGCTTAAAAATGTAATCACTTTCCTGAACCAGCAACGGCAATACCAGATCCACCTGTTCTGCCAGTGGTGTTTGTGCAGGCGTAATGGCGATAACTCGCGCGCCGTACTGACGGGCGATAGCGGCACTTTCGATGATTTCTGGCGTATAGCCGCCGAGTGAAAGAACTATCACCACATCCTGCGGCATCACGGCTGAGCACATCATTCTCATCATTAGTGAATCGTTCTGACTGACCACTGGCAATCCCAGGCGGAACAGACGGTACTGGATCTCCTGCGAGCAGATGGTAGAACCGCCGCCCGTTCCCAATGCAAGAATTTGCCGCGCCTGACTTAACCAACTGACCGCCAGACTGATGGCGTTCATATCCAGTGAGCGACGATGCGTTTCCAGCACGCTGATAATTGATTCGTAGATCCCCTGAACGCCGTCAAGATCCGGTACATCGAGAATAAACCGCTGCCCGATAGCCAGTGACTGCGCCAGTTTGACTTTCAGTTCGCGGACATCTTTGCAACCCAATGCACGGGCAAAACGCGTAACCGACGCCTGGCTGGTTTGTGTTAACCGCGCCAGCTCGGCAATTGGCAGTTCCACGGCTGCGGAGACGTCATCAAGAATAAATTGTGCGATACGCTTTTCAGTGGCGGTTAACGCCATAAACCGCTCGGTAATGCAGGAGATGATATCGATGCTATAAGCCATGAGGTATCACTGATTCAGTAAAAACTGGTACTTTGTACCATAAAAATTGCTCCAGAGTGTGACCCTCATAAAAAATGTAAGTACGCAGCGACAAAAAAACGCTCAGCACCGCTCCAGATCATAAAGTTTTCTGCCACCAGGCCGACAACCTGAGTATCAGGTCTGGAGGGAAGAGAAACCATGTTTAAACGTATTAAGATCGTGACCAGCTTATTGCTGGTTTTGGCCGTTTTTGGCCTTTTACAACTGACATCAGGCGGTTTGTTCTTTAATGCCTTAAAAAATGACAAAGAAAATTTCTCCGTTTTACAAACCATTCGTCAGCAGCAGTCCACGCTGAATGGCAGCTGGGTCGCGTTGTTGCAGACACGTAACACTCTCAACCGCGCGGGTATCCGCTACATGATGGATCAGAACAATATTGGCAGCGGTTCAACCGTCGCCGAGCTGATGCAGAGTGCCAGTATTTCGCTGAAGCAAGCGGAAAAAAACTGGGCGGACTACGAAGCATTGCCGCGTGACCCGCGTCAGAGCACAGCCGCAGCGGCGGAAATCAAACGTAATTACGATATTTACCACAATGCGCTGGCGGAGCTGATTCAGCTGTTAGGCGCAGGCAAAATCAATGAGTTCTTTGAGCAGCCGACGCAGGGATATCAGGACGGTTTCGAGAAGCTGTATATGGCTTATATGGAGCAAAACGATCGTCTCTACGATATTGCCGTCAGCGATAATAATGCTTCCTACAACCAGGCGATGTGGGTGCTGGTGGGCGTGTTGATCGTCGTGTTAGCCGTCATTGTGGCCGTCTGGTTTGGTATTAAAGCCTCGCTGGTAGCACCAATGAATCGCCTGATCGAAAGCATCTGTCATATTGCTGGCGGGGATTTGGTAAAACCCATTGAGGTGGATGGTTCTAACGAAGTAGGACAACTGGCTCAGAGTTTACGCCATATGCAAAGCGAACTGATGCGTACTGTCGGAGATGTACGTAACGGTGCTAATGCCATTTATAGCGGTGTCAGCGAAATTGCCACGGGTAATAACGATCTCTCATCACGTACTGAGCAGCAAGCGGCTTCACTGGAAGAGACGGCGGCCAGCATGGAGCAACTGACTGCAACGGTGAAACAGAACGCCGAGAACGCGCGTCAGGCCAGTCATCTGGCGTTAAGTGCATCTGAAACTGCGCAACGTGGCGGCAAGGTAGTGGATAACGTGGTGCAGACGATGCGCGATATCTCCACCAGTTCGCAGAAAATTGCCGATATTATCAGCGTTATCGATGGCATTGCCTTCCAGACCAACATTCTGGCTTTGAACGCGGCGGTTGAAGCGGCGCGCGCGGGTGAGCAAGGGCGTGGTTTTGCGGTAGTTGCGGGGGAAGTGCGTAACCTGGCGCAGCGTAGCGCCCAGGCGGCCCGTGAAATTAAAAGCCTGATTGAAGACTCTGTAGGTAAAGTGGATGTCGGATCTACGCAGGTCGAAAGTGCCGGGGAAACCATGACAGAGATTGTCAGCGCCGTAACACGTGTTACTGACATTATGGGAGAAATAGCTTCAGCCTCTGATGAGCAAAGCCGTGGCATTGATCAGGTTGGTTTAGCGGTTGTCGAAATGGATAGGGTAACGCAACAGAACGCCGCGTTAGTGGAAGAGTCTGCCGCCGCTGCCGCCGCGCTGGAAGAGCAGGCCAGCCGTCTGACCGAAGCCGTGGCGGTGTTCCGTATACAGCAAACGCAACAGCGTCAGCATGAAGCTTTACCAGTGGTAAACGCAGCGTTGCCGGTTGTTGTGCCGCGCAAAATTGCCGTCGCTGATAGCGGGGATAACTGGGAGACGTTTTAATCGCCATGAAAAATGCCCGATAAGCAAAATGCTATCGGGCATAGGGAGATTAATCTTTACGTGGGTCGTTGATCGGCTGACGAACCAGGAAGATGTACGCCAGCGCACCAACCGCGGTGACGCAACCGCAGATGATTAGTGCCAGACGGAATGAGTGGGTGGTATCGACAATAAAACCGGTAATAATCGGCGCGAAAGAGGCACAGATGAAGCTGGCAAAGTTCTGGATACTGCCCACCGATGCTGTCATGCGAGAAGCGACCGCGACGTGGATCAGCCCCCAGCAGGATGTTCCGGCAAAGTGAATGCAGAACAGCGCCATGCCAATCAGCAGAACCGCCGTCATGGATGTTGTCGCTTGCGGTACTACCAGCGTAAAGGCGGCAGAACAGAACATCCCGGCAATAATGCAGATCTTACGGCTTTTAATCGGAGCCATTCCCCCTTTGACCAGCCAGTCAGTAACGTAACCGTTGACCAGCATCCCGGCAGCCCCAAACAGGAAAGGGATAGCCGCCATCAACCCTGTGCTTTTTAAATCCAGGTTATAGGCTGTTTGCAGGTAACCAGGAAGCCAGGCCAGGTACAGCCACGCAGTGTAGTTGATGCCACTGAATCCGAGCATCATTCCCCACATTGTGCGGTTACGAAACAGGCTGCGCCATTCGGCAAAACTGAGCGGATCTCGGCGGGCATTGACACTACCAGCATTGAGGTAAGCTTGTTCAACGGCAGTCAGTTCTACGTGCTCGCGGTTGCGATAGAGCATATACCAGCCAATGGCGAGAAAAATCCCCAGCACACCAATGGTAATAAACATCCCACGCCAGCCCATCACCAGCATCATCGCCGCCAGAATCGGTGGGCTTACGGCAACGCCAATGGTAGAAGCTGCGTTGAAGAAGCCCATCGGGCGTCCGCGCTCTTTGATGTTGAACCAGTCATTAATGACTTTTACACCGCATGGGTTCATCGGCGCTTCACCAATTCCCATACCGATACGCACCAACACGAACTGCGTAAAGCTGTGTACCATGCCAGACATTGCCTGGAACAGTGACCAGAAGAACATCCCAAGTCCCAGCATCAGGCGCGGGCCTTTACGATCCAATAGTGGGCCGCAAGGAAGTTGCGCAATCCCGTAAGCGAGTGAAAACACGGAGAGCAAAGCGCCGATTTCGGTGGCACTTAATCCCAATTCTTCACGAATCGTTAAATTTGCTACCGACAGCGAACTGCGGTCGAGATAATTGATTACCGCCGCAAAAAATAATAACAACATGGCGGTGGTTTGAATGCGTTTAATTCGGGTACTGCGTTGAACTAATCCATCTGGTGGCACGGGAATATCTGCCGACGAAGATGGAGTAAATGAAGAACGCGGATCGAGGGTGATATTTTCTTTTTCCACGCCGGACTCCTGTATTTATAATTTTAATTGTTTACGTAATTGTGCATTACGCAAGGTTGACATTAACGGCAGGTTAAAGTTTTAGGACTTTACTACCGCTCACAAAAACATTTTTAGTCGACTGATTGTGAGCATAGGTAAGCGGGAATTTCCCGGTATTTATCTTTTGATAAAACCGTGCACCCGCTAATAGTTTGCTGTTTTTAATCCGTACTTAATGAACATAACGCGTGTTCTCATTAATGGATCGAATCATTGATTGTTTAGCTGAATTCAAATGGTTACGGAGCGCAAGGGTGGCATCAAGGTCACTGCGGCAAATCAGAGCGCTGAGAATGGTCATATGCTCATCGACGGCAATGATATTGCGCTGTTTAAGATCGCTTTCGTCCCATTGATAGTGAAAATGAAAAATGACTGAGATGATCTCAAGCGATTGATCAAAAAAGATATTGTCGGCAGCTGAAAGCAGTAAGGAGTGAAAATCTCTGTCAAGTTGCGAGAACATGCGAAAGCTATTGCCGATGTTGTCACGCAGTAGCCGATGACGTTCGAGCATGGTTTTCGCCTGCAGCCAGCGGGGATCATGATCAGGCAGGTTGAGAAAGTGCTGAAGTGAATGTGTTTCGAGCATTTCGCGTAGCTCAAACAGCTGCTCAGCGTAGGATTGATCGAATTGCTTCATGCTCCACTGGCCGCGCTTTTCGCTTTGAATAAGATTATAACGGCCGAATTTTAAAAGATATTCTCTTACTACAACCGGGCTGACACCCGCGGCCCGAGCCAGTTGCAGTTCAGAAAAAGTTTCCCCAGGGCGTAACTGGCGCTGGTTTATCATCGTGAAAAAAGCCTGCTCAAACACTTTGTTTTGTTCACTCATTGAAGCGGTAGTACAGGCGAAACCGTCATCATGGTCAGGTTTACGCGCAATAACATAGTCGTTTCCAACCTGCGTTAAGACGCCGCATTCGCGTAAGTGGCTGAGAATATGACGCACTGTAGTGCGGCTGATGTTGTACATTTCCGCCAGCGCACTTTGCGATGGAAGTGGGGAAGGGATATGACCCCGCGCCATATCATCAATGACCTGGTTAATCACATTGTGGCGTAAATTTTGTGAACGACTCATATTATTCTCCTTGTGAGTCCATTAAAAACCGATTTAAAACATTTTTATGCGTGTGTTTTCACAAAACAGATTTTCCGTTCCGCTGCCATTTTTCATTTTCATTGATATCTAAGGCAACAAAAAATGGAGAGCCGAATCATGTCTACGATGAATGTTTTAATTTGCCAGCAGCCGAAAGAATTAGTCTGGAAACAACGCGAGATACCTATTCCGGGTGACAATGAAGCATTAATAAAAATTAAGTCTGTCGGGATTTGCGGTACCGATATTCATGCCTGGGGTGGAAATCAACCATTTTTTAGTTATCCACGGGTTTTAGGCCATGAAATATGTGGGGAGATTGTTGGGCTGGGTAAAAATATTGCTGATCTTAAAAATGGTCAGCAAGTTGCTGTGATCCCTTATGTTGCCTGTCAGCAATGCCCGGCGTGTAAAAGCGGGCGTACCAATTGCTGTGAAAAAATTTCAGTCATTGGCGTGCATCAGGATGGCGGTTTTAGTGAGTATTTGAGCGTGCCGGTGGCGAACATTTTGCCCGCAGACGGTATTGACCCTCAGGCGGCCGCATTGATTGAACCTTTCGCTATTAGCGCTCATGCGGTGCGTCGCGCAGCCATTGCTCCCGGCGAGCAGGTGCTGGTGGTCGGGGCGGGGCCAATCGGTCTGGGCGCGGCGGCAATCGCTAAAGCCGATGGCGCACAGGTGGTGGTGGCGGATACCAGTCCAGCGCGCCGTGAACATGTGGCAACGCGTCTGGAGTTGCCCGTGCTGGACCCGTCAGCCGAAGATTTTGACGCGCAGCTGCGGGCGCAGTTTGGTGGTTCGCTGGCGCAGAAAGTGATCGACGCGACAGGTAATCAACATGCGATGAATAACACGGTAAATCTGATTCGTCATGGCGGCACGGTAGTATTTGTTGGCCTGTTTAAAGGCGAGTTGCAGTTCTCTGATCCGGAATTCCATAAAAAAGAAACCACAATGATGGGTAGCCGAAATGCCACGCCGGAAGATTTCGCGAAAGTCGGTCGACTGATGGCGGAAGGGAAAATTACTGCCGACATGATGTTAACCCATCGCTATCCATTCGCCACGCTGGCAGAAACCTACGAGCGCGATGTGATTAACAATCGTGAGTTGATTAAGGGCGTGATTACTTTCTGATAATGCGAGTTGCCATGCAGCGCCCGGGGAAATGTTGGGCGCTGTTTTTTCTGTTTCTTAATAATGTTTTGTAAGCCGGGGAAGGCGTGTAGGTCGCACCTTATGCGACCTACAAATCAGTCAGTGATTACCCTTCACGTTCCACCACTTTAATTTCCACCATGCCAATGCCGAGCTTACGCGGCGAGTGTCCGAGGATATTCCCTTCGTTGGTTGAGACAGGTTCCGGCGGCACAATTACCAGTGTGTCGGCATCGGTTGGGTTATCGAAATGCAGCGTGGTGGTGGTCACTTCATTGCCCAGCATGATGGTTTGTTCTTCGTTGCCTACGCGTACCGGAATGGGACGGCTGGCGTTATTACCGTATGCTTTGGCGGTGATCACCAGGTCAAATTTCTTCGGCAGAGGATGTTTGTACTCGATTTTCACTTCATCGCCCAGCTGCGCGTTGGACCAGCGTCCCCACGACTCCGGACGGGAAATTCCGCTAAACTGTTTCACTTCTTCCGGTGCACCCGCGACGTTAAAAATGAAACTGTCGGCTTTGTAGCGAATATCGTTATCGACAATCTTCAGCGTATCGACATTGCCTTTGTAGCGTTCCATATCGATGACGGTATCTTTAAATGCGGTTTTGCCCTTCCACGTCGTTTTATCAACATGTTGAACAATTTGCTGACCACCAAGCTGCCCCTGGGAAACACACCAGTCAGTGGAGAGAGCCAACTCTGGCGCCCATAGCTGCGCCATCTTGTAGCAACGGTCAACCCAGACGAAATTGTCGCGCGGAGCGAAATCGGCCAACTGGAAACGCAGTGGTGCAGAATATTCGCTTTCTGGCAGTGGTTCCACACGTTTATCCGACACGCGTAACAGCAGCGGCAGACGGAAATGGGTACCCGAGAAGGCGATCATGTTTTTATTCTGATCAATGGTGAACTCTTTCATCTCGGTGGGGAATTTCCACAGACGAATGATATCGGGCTTCCACGCCAGCACCTTCTCTTTAATGTTGAGGAACACTTCCGACATGGATTGACCAGAGAGGCTACTACGCCCAAGGCCGATAAAGTTATCGCCACCAAGAATATCCAGCACTGTAGCGCCGTTATCCATGGTGTTGCGCTTCACCGCCAGTGTCTCTTGCTGTGGCTTGTCGCCACGGATGACGAAAAACAGGTTGTTACGATCCTGTTTATTAAGGTATTTCCACGCCGTGTTGTTCATCGCTAAATGGTCAGATGAGACGACGATGACGGTATCTTTAAACCACGGTGACGCTTTGATTTTATTGATAAACGTCGCGATGTTCTCCTGGCTGCAACTTACCGCGCTGAATGACTGATTCGGCTTACCGTCAAAATCATATTTTTTGCGGTTGCAGGTGCGAGAGATAAAACCATCCGGGTGATGGGTATCGACCGTCAGAGTAAACAGTGAGAATCGCTGACCAGAGCGGGAAAGCTCTTCAAACTTTTTCCACGCTTCATCCAGCACGGTATCGTCGTAGAATCCCCAGTCGTTGCGATAATGCGGATCCGCCACCACACTTTTCAGCTCTTCTGCACCATACAAATGGTCGAAGCCGTGTGATTTCAGGAACACATCTTTACCCGCAAAACGCAGGTTAGCCCCTTGCACAAAATAGTTCTGATAACCGGAGTTTTTCAGGATATCGCCAAGACAGATGTTCTGCGGGAAGAAGCTGGAAACCGAGGCAGAGGCGTTACCTTCAAATGGGGCAAACAGTGGAATCCCGCACTGAGACGCCACCATGCCCGCGATAGTGTAATCCGTTCCTGGCAGTTGCTGAGTATGGCTGAAATCCAGCCCTTCATTTTTCAGTGCGCCCAGTTCGGGAGTGAGGTCCGGAAAAGCGTCGTTATCAAAATAGGTCCGCTCAAGACTCTCACCATAGATATAAACCAGGTTAAGTTTGGGGGCAGGGATGGTTTTCGACGGTTCTTTATAATAAGCCGCAAAGTCAGGATCGCCGTCGCGTGACTGGGATTTTACCAGCTCCGTTATCTGGCGAAACGCCGGGCTGGCGTCCACAGAACCCAGCGCCAGTAAGAGCGCCAGCAGGCTGTAGCCAAAATGGTGAGGATGATGACGGCGTCGGCGTAGGATCCAGCCCAGCGCGCCGAAAACTACCGCCAGTGCCAGCACGATACCCACTCCCGGCAGGATATATTTGCTGACGCCAGCACCGGTCAGGCTGTTAGTTAAGGTATAGAGCACCGCGTCGTTAATACCATCGCCAGTAAAATAGTCGCTGGCAAACAGGGTGATATTTAAAACGACAAATAACCCCAGCACCGTTAACGTGGCTGCAAACCACCAGGTGTTACGTCCCGCTTTCCATGCGTAGATCAGCACAGAGGCGAGAAATAGGGCGAAAGAGAATAGTTCTGACAACGGGCGATCCTCACTAAAACAGGCCGGTTAGCCGATGTTTAAGATTTTTTGAGAAACACAATGTAATGGTGCTGCCATATAGCTGCAATTCTAGTGTCAAAAAAATGCGATGTTGTTAGGAATTAGTTTATAAACAGGCTTTTTTGCGCAAGAAAGCTTCCCGTGTAACAGAGGGAAAGACGACCAGAAACAGGGAAAAGAGCGGGGAAGGGCCGCGTTAGCTTTTTAATAGCTAAAACGCGGCGTTATGCTGATCAGGAAATAAAGTTCAGACCTTGCTTTAACACCAGATCGCAGGCTTTGGTTTTTACCTTTTCAGCCAGAGGCGTCGTACCGATGTTATCCAGGTTAAGCTGCTGACCATCTTTGGTTTTTAGCAAACCCTGAATGCCATCCAGATAGTTGGTATCTTCTTTCTGCTCTTCGCTGTTCAGGCCCAGCTTCTCCAGGACCTGATTTTTGATATTTTCCGCATCGGTAACTGAAGCCAGCTTTTGCTTCGCGCAGTATTGCAAAATGCCTGCGGCATTGTTCATGTTGTCTGCGCTTAACGCCTGGTTGCCACTACCAAGCAGGTTAGTTAATGAGGCGAGCGACCAACCGCCTTCCTGTGTGGTGCTGTTTTGGTTGCCAAGTTCGCTGGCGGCGCTGGAAAGCGCATCTTTCCAGGACGCAGCATGCACCCCGGTTGAAATTAATGCGCTGGTGGCAATGGCACAGCACAGAAGGTGTTTAATAGTTTTCATCATCATTACTCAAGGTGGAATTGTGTCGCAGTATAGCGCCGGAAAGGAGGATTAATACTCTTTACCCGTTACCCGACTACGATAACTGTCCCAGTTGAAGATCACCCACAGACTGTTACCCAGGCGCATACGATCCATAACACGCTCGCCCAGCAACTTCGTCATTTCCTCCACATTGCTGTTCGTCAGCATCCCGGTCGGGCGTTTGGAAGAAGAGCGGCGATCGACGATCTGGTTGATGATCACTTTTTCGTATTTCGATTCGGTCTGCACGCCAATCTCATCGATCACCAGCAGATCAACGTTGCTCAGATCGTTAAGCAGTTGTTCTTCGCTGGTACCGCTATTTCTGAAGGTATCTTTCATCGCCGACATAATATCGGCCACGGTGATGATCAATACGGATTTACCGCGTAGCAGCAGTTCGTTGCAGATTGCCGCCGCCAGATGGTTTTTGCCCGTTCCAGGCTTGCCAGAAAAGATAAAGCTGGCGATGTTGCCGTCGAACTCTTCGACATACTGGCGCGCTTTGCTCAACGCATTCATCTGCCCTTCGCACTCAACACGATAGTTCTCAAAGGAGCAGTTTTGATGCAGTGGACGAATGCCAGAGCGGTTAAAGGTACGCTGCATTTTCATCGCCCGATTCTCGCGCTCAAGAGCGGCGGCGCGGAGCGCCCCTTGTTCTTTCTGCCATGCCAGAAGTTCTTCACCCGTTTTGAAGGCGGGTTTGATATGGGCTGGCATCATTTTTTGCAGACGTTGCATCAGGTCGCCAACGTTTTTCATCGTTACCCTCTGAATCCCGGTGGAATTTGGCTGTCAGGTTCACTGACTGTGTTCACATCTCGTTTCGTTAATCCGCCATTGCTGGCACGGCCTATTTGCAGGCTGCGCGCCAGTTTTTGTTGCCACTGCACATGATGGAAGACTTTGCCTTCCGCCTGCCAGTAAGCAATAAATGACGCCAGTTCTTCAGCGGTCACCGGCTCTTTTAGCGCCACGCCCCATAATGCCGCCTGACGGATAAAGTCGGTATCGGGTTGCCAGTCTGGGTACATGGCGAATTTGCCCATGGGTACGGCAACGGGGGCGGCTTGCGGTTCCTGATAGAGTTGATCGTCCAGGGCCACGTCACTTCCCGGACGCGTCAGTTTTTCTTCCAACGCCAGCAGTTCAGCAAGACGCGCGGGCGTAACGGCATAAAACGCCGGGGCATTGTTGGCAAATACGGCAACCATGCCGCCTTCTGCTTTTGCCAGAACGGTTTGGTGATCGTGTACCAGGGCGTCAATACCAACGACGTCCGGGGTCAAAACTCTGGAGGACATACTGTTTCTCAATATGGAACGATGAACGAGAAGGGAGATTACTTTTATAGTAACACACGGATGAGGCCAGGCAGCCTCTCATCCATGTGCTTTAAGCGAGGCAATTTTATACGCGGGGGCGCTTGCGGTACAACCACAATCCAGGAACGGAAAGACCGATGGATAACGCGCCAACAATTGATGAAGCGGTAAGAAAGTTAGTTAACAGGGTAATCATTAACGGCTCGCTGTAACCTAACTGACTGATTTTTACCGCTGAAATCATTGCAGTATACGCCGGGATGCCCGGGAACATCGGAATGACAGCGGCCACGGTAAAGACTTTCGGGTGCGCCAGATACCAGCGCGACCACTGAATACCAATGGTGCCGACCAGTAGCGAAGCCATAAACGTCGACCACTCAATATTGAGTCCGGTAGTCATTAAAATCATTCGCGAACCATGACCCATCGCGCCAAGCAGCGCACACCAGCGTAATGCCCGGATTGGCACGTTGAACACCATCGCAAAGCCGACCGCTGGGATTGCCGCGAGGATCATATCCTGCGCTAATGCTAATAGAAATTCGATTACACCCATCCGCGTAGCCCCCAAATTGTGAGTGCCATCACCACGCCAACGCAGGTTGCCAGTGTCAGCAGGCTGGCAATCGCCCAGCGTGCCAGCCCGGTATTTATATGACCTTTAAACATATCGGCTACAGCATTTATCAACGGAAAACCTGGCACCAGTAAAAGAACACTGGCCGCCATTGCCACAGTAGGCGTATGACTGAATGTCGGAAGTTGTAGAAGGAGGCCAGAAATTGTGGTGGCGGCGAAGGCAGTGATGCAAAAGTTTATTTGTGGATGGAGGTGGCGTTGTGCCAGTAGCTGGCGGATATACATGGCGATCATACTGGCGAAGAATGTAATCAACGCCCCATCCCAACCACCGTTATTCAGTTTACAGAAACAGGCGCAAGAGAGTCCCACCATCAAAGCGACCAGCCAACGCGGATAGCGCAGGGGATGTATTTGGCTAAAACGTTTCTCAACACCTTTGTAATCCAGCAGCTTATGTTCCGCCAGGATCACAATGTGTTGTACCTCAGTAACCATATGCATATTAATGCCGCGATCGTGGTTTTTGCGCGTAGATGTCAGACATTGACCATCTTTAATGGTGGTCAGTACAATAGCATTGGAAGAGATGGAGCTTTCAACGCAGTCCATCCCTAACGCCCGACCCAGTCGTGAAGAAAGCTCGTCAACCAGCGCGCTCTCCGCCCCGTGCTGTAAAAGAAATAATCCGCACTGGATACATAGCCGTGTAACGGCTCGCTGTTGCTCTGTTTGCATAACTCGCCCTTTGTCATAGACGCGTTGCGTATTTTTCAAAAAATGAGACCCCTTTTGTATCACGAAGCATGGCTGTTTTGACGTTGGTTAAGATCAAAATTGCGCTGATTAATCCTGGTTGCGGTGATGAGTTCGCGGAAGGGAAACGGTGCAAGTTTTGAGTGGAATAAATAATTCCATGAATATTATCATTAAAATGAATTTATTGTTTTGTTTTTACGCGTTTGAGTAATGGCCGGTGAAATCATTTTTTTCGGTTTCTGGTAAGAAATACACTTCAGTTTTTATTGGTTTTTTTCTTGATATTCTGGCTAAAGGCGTTTCATTTAACTTTTATTCGTTATTTTAAATGATATCTTAAACTGATTGATTTTGAGGATGTTGATTAAGTATTTCTAACAACATAATTTAGATATTTTAAATGTGTCAGAGGTATTTTTCCAGGTTATTATTTGATGCTAGTCTCCTGAAACATACAAAGGATTTTTTGTGTGGCTGGGGTAAACTGATATGAAGTGAATGCTAAGGATAAATTATTCGCTGAATCTATTAATTTATTGGAATTATTTAAAGGATGAATATTCTGAATAAACCATCATAATTTATAGACAGTGGATGTGGAGGATATATGTTGCCAGGATGCTGCAAAAATGGAATTGTTATCAGTAAAATACCCGTTATGCAGGCAGGGTTAAAAGAGGTCATGAGGACCCATCTCCCTGAATACGATATAACGAGTAGCACCTCTGCGGAGGAGCTGACCATATTACAATTACGTCGTGCTGGGTTAGTTATTGCCGATTTAGCCGGACAAACAGAAGACCCGCGTTCTGTTTGTGAACATTACTATTCATTGATCTCACAATACCGGGAAATTCATTGGGTTTTCATGGTTTCGCGAGCCTGGTACTCTCAGGCGGTGGAACTGCTTATGTGTCCAACTGCGACGTTACTGTCCGATATCGAGCCCATTGAGAATCTGGTCAAGACCGTTCGTTCCGGCAATGTCCATGCAGATCGCATCAGCGCCATGCTGACTTCGCCTGCAATGCCGGAAATTCAGGAATTTGGTTATCGCACCGTGATTCTTACCCTTTCTGAACGCAAGGTACTGCGGCTGTTAGGTAAAGGATGGGGCATCAACCAAATAGCTTCATTGCTTAAGAAAAGCAATAAAACCATCAGCGCACAAAAAAACAGTGCGATGCGTCGGCTGGCAATTCACAGTAACGCTGAGATGTATGCATGGATTAATAGCGCACAGGGGGCAAGGGAACTTAACTTGCCTTCTGTTTATGGAGATGCCGCGGAATGGAACACAACCGAATTAAGAAGAGAAATGTCGCACTCATAGAAAAGTGCGTCATGAGCAGTATCGGTATTGAGAGTTTATTCAGAAAGTTTGCGGGTAATCCTTATAAACTCTATACGTATACCAGCCAGGAGGCTTTTCAGGATGCTATGTCGCGGGTTTCATTTGCGGCGGTCATTTTTTCTTTTTCTGCCATGAGAACTGAGCGCAGGGAGGGATTATCTTGTCTGACTGAGCTGGCAATCAAATTTCCACGTACCCGGCGTTTGGTTATTGCGGATGATGATATTGAAGCGCGGTTGATTGGCTCATTATCGCCTTCTCCTTTGGATGGTGTGTTAAGTAAAGCATCAACACTGGATGTTTTTCACCAGGAGCTGTTTCTGTCATTAAATGGCGTACGTCAGGCGACCGATCGACTGAACAACCAGTGGTATATTAATCAAAGCCGGACGCTGAGCCCGACGGAGAGGGAAATATTACGGTTTATGTCGCGTGGCTACTCAATGACGCAAATTGCTGAACAGCTTAAACGGAATATAAAAACGATCCGCGCGCATAAATTTAATGTGATGTCGAAACTGGGTGTCAGTTCTGATGCCGGATTGCTTGAGGCGGCAGATATTCTGTTATGTATGCGGATTTCAGAAACAAGTAATGTGTTGCATCCATATTAATCTACTTAATGCCGGGTTTATCCTCCCGGCAGTGTGCTTATTTCAGCGTGCAATCCCCACACTGTTGCACATCCGGTAAGCGATAACGCTGGCAACAGGTGCGGCGCACCAGCAGGCCGTCGCGCAGCACGACTGTGCGCCACAATGGATTATCTTCGCCGCTGGAGAGCGTTTTCTCAAAGAACAGGGCATGGCGGAGCGATTCAACTAACGCCTCGCCAAGCAACTGCTTCATCTCGGTCAGATACCAGTTAATCAAATAACCGGTATTACTCCAGATAAGTTTGCCGTTAATTTCACCTGTCGCTTCTAATGCCTGCACAACCGGAACCAGCGCCTGGCTGATTAACGTTTCCATTCGCTGCTGTGGCGAATGTGATGTTGCGTTTTTATCTTCACACACATCGACCCAGAAACAGGCAGCACGACCGGTTTCGTGAAACTCAACGTGGAAATGTTCCGCCGACACATCTAACGCTTTATCCTGCGTCAGCAGCGCCAGCATTAATGGCGGCACCATCAGGCCGATATACCATTGCGCCCACAGTGAGATCAGCGGTTTGTTCTCGCGGATCATCATTGGTTGATTGCGGTAGATATGATCGGAATAGACCGCCAGTAGAGAACTTAGCGCATTGGGAGAGGACCATTGCGTCAGCGTCATGGCACTAAGCGGGGCGGGTTCATCCAGACGGATAAACTCCAGCAAATGTTGACGATGTTCGGCGATCGTCGCGCGAACCGCTTGTGCAAGCGTGGGATCTTGCGGCTTGAGATGCGTTCGCCAGATAACATCTTCATAGAGCGGTGCGGAACGATAGGCCATAATCGTGATAGTAATCTAAATGATAATGATTGCTAATCCTAGCGATAGGTTTACCCGATAGCAAGGGATTTCTCTGGCTTGCAAATGATAAAAATTATCATATGATATTGGTTATCATTATCAATGAAAGAGATCAAACCATGTTGCAACGTATGCTGGGCAGTGGCTGGGGAGTGTTGCTGCCAGGATTGCTGATTGCAGGGCTGATGTATGCGGATTTATCGCCGGATCAGTGGCGGATTGTGATTCTGATGGGATTAGTATTGACGCCGGTGATGCTGTATCACAAACAGTTACGGCATTACGTTTTGCTACCATCGTGCCTGGCGCTTATTTCTGGCGTCATGCTGATGATAATGAATTTGAATCAGGGATGAAAAATCAAGGAAGAAACAAGAAAGGAAGTAAAGATAATTGGTGCGAGGGGGGGGACTTGAACCCCCACGTCCGATAAGGACACTAACACCTGAAGCTAGCGCGTCTACCAATTCCGCCACCTTCGCACAGTCATCTTACTTTTTGATATCGCGTCTTTTGGTGCGAGGGGGGGGACTTGAACCCCCACGTCCGAAAGGACACTAACACCTGAAGCTAGCGCGTCTACCAATTCCGCCACCTTCGCATACCATCAATTCTTAAAAAAGAATTGCTACCACGGAGGCGCATTCTAGTGGTTTTCAGCTTTTCGTCAATAGTTAATTATCGCCAGATGTGTAATTGCTGGAAAAATGGCCATCAGCGGATTGTGGATAATTCGTTTGTCGGTCAGATAAGGCGTTCACGCCGCATCCGACACGGTATTTGGGTGCAGATGCCAGATGCGACGCTGGCGCGTCTTATCTGGCCTACGAA
The DNA here is from genome assembly GCF_005845405.1 of Escherichia sp. E4930. Lineage (NCBI taxonomy): Bacteria > Pseudomonadati > Pseudomonadota > Gammaproteobacteria > Enterobacterales > Enterobacteriaceae > Escherichia > Escherichia sp. E4930. The sequence goes on from NZ_VCDZ01000013.1 coordinate 82,601, forward strand.
GGGCTAACGTGCAGGTTTTGTAGGTTGTATAAGGCGTTCACGCCGCATCCAGCACGGTATGCGGCGACAGGTGCCAGATACTTAACCTTTCTTCGCCTGGCGGGTCATAATGGCGCGATACACCTTGAAGCGCCCGGTTTGTGCGATAACTTCATGGAAGCCAAAGGTCTCATCCAGCACGTCCGGATAAGGCAGGAAGGCGTTCGCTACAATTCGCAGCTCGCCGCCGCTATTAAGATGACGCACCGCGCCGCGAATTAGCGTTTGCGCCGCATCCAGGCTGGTTTGCATCCCATCGTGGAACGGCGGGTTGGAGATGATCATATCAAAACGACCTTTCACTTCGGAAAAGACGTTGCTGGCAAAGACTTCACCTTCAACACCGTTGGCAGCAAGCGTCGCACGGCTGGCTTCTACCGCTGGCGCAGAGACATCGCACAGAGTGAGACGAATTTTTGGCGAATGGCGCGCAAAGGCAACCGAAAGCACGCCCGCGCCACAGCCGACATCCAGCACTTTACCTTTGGTGTGCGGAGTTAACGTCGAGAGCAGCAACTGGCTACCGACATCCAGACCGTCGCGGCTAAACACGCCCGGCAGCGTTTTGACCGTCAGGCCATCGACGCTGTATTCGCCCCAGAATTTATCGGCATCAAATACCGGCTGTTTTTCCAGACGACCAAAATAGAGGCCACAGCGACGGGCGCTGTCGACTTTATTCAACGGCGCATAATCGGCCAGCATCTGCTCGGCGCTGCGTACGCCGCTGCGGTTTTCACCAACGACAAAAATATCTGTCCCCACCGGCAGGAGAGAAAGTAAATTCATCAACTGGAACTGGGCTTCTGGTTTATTCTTCGGCCAGTAGTAAATCAAAGTATCGCAATCTGCGACGTCATCCGCCGTGGCGACCAGACTAAAACGGGCGTTATCCCCCATCTGGCGGCTTAACACCTGCCAGTGGTGGAATTGCTGGGTATGAGCACGGCTGGCCGCGGTATCTAAACGCGCGGGCAGGTCATCCTGTAAGTCTCCGGCAAACAGAATACGGCTTTGTTCGAAATCATCACTGTGACGCAGCAAGACTTCACTTGCCGGGGTAAATGCAGACATGGAATGCTCCTCAATTGATACTGGCGGCGATTATAGCCATATGTTGGCGCGGTATCGACGAATTTGCTATATTTGCGCCCCTGACAACAGGAGCGATTCGCTATGACATCCCGACGAGACTGGCAGTTACAGCAACTGGGCATTACCCAGTGGTCGCTGCGTCGCCCTGGCGCGTTGCAGGGGGAGATTGCCATTGCGATCCCGGCACACGTCCGTCTGGTGATGGTGGCAAACGATCTTCCCGCCCTGACCGATCCACTGGTGAGCGACGTTCTGCGTGCATTAACCGTCAGCCCCGATCAAGTGCTGCAACTGACGCCAGATAGGATCGCGATGCTGCCGCAAGGCAGTCGCTGCAACAGCTGGCGGTTGGGTACTGACGAACCGCTATCACTGGAAGGCGCTCAGGTAGCATCACCGGCGCTCACCGAATTACGGGCAAACCCAACGGCACGCGCCGCGTTATGGCAACAAATTTGCACATATGAACACGATTTCTTCCCTCGAAACGACTGATTTACCAGCGGCTTTCCACATTGAACAACGCGCCCACGCCTTTCCGTGGAGTGAAAAAACGTTTGCCAGCAATCAGGGCGAGCGTTATCTCAACTTTCAGTTAACGCAAAACGGCAAAATGGCGGCGTTTGCGATTACGCAAGTGGTGCTGGATGAAGCTACATTGTTCAATATTGCGGTCGATCCCGACTATCAGCGTCAGGGGCTGGGTAGGGCGCTGCTGGAGCATCTGATCGACGAACTGGAAAAACGCGGCGTGGCGACACTCTGGCTGGAAGTCCGTGCCTCAAACGCTGCCGCAATTGCCCTGTACGAAAGTTTAGGCTTTAACGAGGCGACGATTCGCCGCAATTACTACCCCACCACGGACGGTCGCGAAGACGCCATCATCATGGCGTTGCCAATCAGTATGTAAGACAAGGTGGAATAATGAAGTGGGACTGGATTTTCTTTGATGCCGATGAAACGCTGTTTACCTTTGACTCATTCACCGGCCTGCAGCGGATGTTTCTTGATTACAGCGTCACCTTTACCGCTGAAGATTTTCAGGACTATCAGGCCGTTAACAAACCACTGTGGGTGGATTATCAAAACGGCGCGATCACTTCATTACAGCTTCAGCACGGGCGTTTTGAGAGCTGGGCCGAACGGCTGAACGTCGAGCCGGGTAAACTCAACGATGCTTTTATTAATGCGATGGCGGAAATCTGTACGCCGCTGCCGGGGGCGGTTTCCCTGCTTAACGCCATTCGTGGCAACGCCAAAATCGGCATCATCACCAACGGTTTTAGCGCTTTGCAGCAAGTGCGTCTGGAACGCACGGGCCTGCGTGATTACTTCGATTTGCTGGTGATTTCCGAAGAAGTTGGCGTTGCCAAACCGAATAAGAAAATTTTCGATTATGCGCTGGAACAGGCAGGCAATCCTGACCGTTCACGCGTGCTGATGGTTGGCGACACTGCCGAGTCCGATATTCTCGGTGGCATCAACGCCGGGCTTGCGACCTGCTGGCTGAATGCGCACAATCGCGAGCAACCAGAAGGCATCGCGCCCACCTGGACCGTTTCTTCGTTGCACGAACTGGAGCAGCTCCTGTGTAAACACTGATTGCCTCCCCCCCGTTGATGGGTAAAATAGCCGCAATTTTTCGTTTTCAACAAGCGCGGCGCGATGCCGCTTACTCAAGAAGAAAGAATTATGACGTTGTCTCCTTATTTGCAAGAGGTGGCGAAGCGCCGCACTTTTGCCATTATTTCTCACCCGGACGCCGGTAAAACCACCATCACCGAGAAGGTGCTGCTGTTCGGACAGGCCATTCAGACCGCCGGTACGGTAAAAGGCCGTGGTTCTAACCAGCACGCCAAGTCGGACTGGATGGAGATGGAAAAGCAGCGTGGGATCTCCATTACTACGTCTGTGATGCAGTTTCCGTATCACGATTGCCTGGTTAACCTACTCGACACCCCGGGGCACGAAGACTTCTCGGAAGATACCTATCGTACCCTGACGGCGGTGGACTGCTGCCTGATGGTTATCGACGCCGCAAAAGGTGTTGAAGATCGTACCCGTAAGCTGATGGAAGTTACCCGTCTGCGCGATACACCGATCCTCACCTTTATGAACAAACTTGACCGTGATATCCGCGACCCGATGGAACTGCTCGATGAAGTTGAGAACGAGCTGAAAATCGGCTGTGCGCCGATCACCTGGCCGATTGGCTGCGGCAAGCTGTTTAAAGGCGTGTACCACCTTTATAAAGATGAAACCTATCTCTATCAGAGCGGTAAAGGCCACACCATTCAGGAAGTCCGCATTGTTAAAGGGCTGAATAACCCGGATCTCGACGCAGCTGTCGGTGAAGATCTGGCACAACAACTACGTGACGAACTGGAACTGGTGAAAGGCGCGTCTAACGAGTTCGACAAAGAATTGTTCCTTGCGGGCGAAATCACTCCGGTATTCTTCGGTACTGCGCTGGGGAACTTCGGCGTTGATCATATGCTGGATGGCCTGGTGGAGTGGGCGCCTGCGCCGATGCCGCGTCAGACCGATACCCGTACCGTAGAAGCGAGCGAAGATAAATTTACCGGCTTCGTATTTAAAATTCAGGCCAACATGGACCCGAAACACCGCGACCGCGTGGCGTTTATGCGTGTGGTGTCCGGTAAATATGAAAAAGGCATGAAACTGCGCCAGGTGCGCACCGCGAAAGATGTGGTGATCTCCGACGCGCTGACCTTTATGGCGGGTGACCGTTCGCACGTTGAAGAAGCGTATCCGGGCGACATCCTTGGTCTGCACAACCACGGCACTATTCAGATCGGCGACACCTTTACCCAAGGTGAGATGATGAAGTTCACCGGTATTCCGAACTTCGCACCAGAACTGTTCCGTCGCATCCGCCTGAAAGATCCGCTGAAGCAAAAACAGCTGCTCAAAGGGCTGGTACAGCTTTCCGAAGAGGGCGCAGTGCAGGTGTTCCGTCCGATCTCCAACAACGATCTGATCGTTGGTGCGGTTGGTGTGCTGCAGTTTGATGTGGTGGTATCGCGCCTGAAGAGCGAATACAACGTCGAAGCGGTGTATGAGTCAGTCAACGTCGCCACCGCCCGCTGGGTAGAATGCGCGGACGCGAAGAAATTCGAAGAGTTCAAGCGTAAGAACGAAAGCCAACTGGCGCTGGATGGCGGCGATAACCTCGCTTACATCGCTACCAGCATGGTCAACCTGCGCCTGGCGCAGGAACGTTACCCGGACGTTCAGTTCCACCAGACCCGCGAGCATTAATTCTTGCCTCCAGGGCGCGGAAACCGCCGCGCCCTGTCAATTTCCCTTCCTTATTAGCCGCTTGCGGAATGTTCTTAAAACATTCGCTTTTGCTTATGTTTACGCGTTTTTTAGTCGATACGGCGAGCGGTTTCAAAATTGTGATCTATATTTAACAAAGTGATGACATTTGTGACGGCTTTAAATACCGATCAATACGTAGATATCAGTATTTAAAACCGTTAACTGTCATCCGATTGATATTAATAACTGATTCAGAGGCTGTAATGGTCGTTATTCATCACTCATCGCTTTTGTGATGGCGACCATTGACTTCTGTACAGGGTGAAGTCTCTCCCTTTCAGCAATGCAACCTCGTGTTGCCTGGCTCAAATTACGAGCAAACATACAGGAATAAATCGATGACTATGACAAGACTGAAGATTTCGAAAACTCTGCTGGCTGTAATGTTGACCTCTGCCGTCGCGACCGGCTCTGCTTTTGCGGAAAACAGCGCGCAGACAACCAATGAAAGCGCAGGGCAAAAAGTCGATAGCTCTATGAATAAAGTCGGTAATTTCATGGATGACAGCGCCATCACCGCGAAAGTGAAGGCGGCCCTGGTGGATCATGACAACATCAAGAGCACTGATATCTCTGTCAAAACCGATCAAAAAGTGGTGACCCTGAGTGGTTTCGTTGAAAGCCAGGCCCAGGCCGAAGAGGCTGTGAAAGTGGCGAAAGGCGTTGAAGGCGTGACCTCTGTCAGCGACAAACTGCACGTTCGCGACGCTAAAGAAGGCTCTGTGAAGGGCTATGCGGGGGACACCGCCACCACCAGTGAAATCAAAGCCAAACTGCTGGCGGATGACATCGTCCCTTCCCGTCATGTGAAAGTTGAAACCACCGACGGCGTGGTTCAGCTCTCCGGTACCGTCGATTCCCAGGCACAAAGCGACCGTGCTGAAAGTATCGCCAAAGCGGTAGATGGTGTGAAAAGCGTTAAAAATGATCTGAAAACTAAGTAATTCGTCGTAATTCGTTCTCCCGAACTTTGTCGGGAGGCGCGATGTGCACCACACTAAAAATATCGCATTGAGTGATTTTCACGCTCATATCAAGCGGTGACATTAACTATGGTAAAGGAGACGCTTATGTTTCGTTGGGGCATCATATTTCTGGTTATCGCGTTAATCGCCGCCGCACTTGGGTTTGGTGGTCTGGCCGGTACCGCTGCAGGCGCAGCTAAAATTGTCTTTGTCGTCGGGATTATTCTGTTCCTGGTGAGTTTGTTTATGGGCCGAAAACGACCCTAGATTTCAAACCATTAAGAAAATTTTATACAAAGCCAGTCCAGCGGACTGGCTTTTGCGGTTTTAGCGAATAATAAATTGCGTTACTTTGTCAGTCTTTCACAACAAAAACAGGAAGGCAGAGGTGGGGCAGCGAATACCTGTAACGCTTGGTAATATTGCGCCGTTGTCGCTAAGGCCGTTCCAGCCTGGACGAATTGCTCTGGTGTGCGAAGGCGGCGGGCAGCGTGGAATTTTCACGGCTGGTGTGCTGGATGAGTTTATGCGCGCGCAGTTTAATCCTTTCGATCTTTATCTCGGCACATCTGCCGGGGCGCAGAACCTTTCGGCATATATCTGCAATCAGCCCGGTTACGCGCGCAAAGTCATCATGCGCTATACCACAAAACGCGAATTTTTCGATCCAGTGCGCTTTGTCCGTGGAGGAAATCTTATCGATCTCGACTGGCTGGTGGAGGCCACCGCAAGCCAGATGCCATTGCAAATGGACACCGCCGCGCGGCTGTTTGAGAGCGGTAAATCGTTTTATATGTGTGCCTGTCGTCAGGATGACTACGCGCCGAATTACTTTTTACCAACCAAACAAAACTGGCTGGATGTGATTCGCGCCTCCAGTGCGATACCTGGCTTTTATCGTAGCGGAGTTTCGCTGGAAGGCATTAACTACCTGGATGGCGGGATCAGTGATGCGATTCCGGTTAAAGAGGCGGCAAGGCAGGGAGCAAAAACGTTGGTCGTCATCCGCACCGTGCCGTCACAAATGTACTACACGCCGCAGTGGTTCAAGCGCATGGAACGCTGGCTGGGTGACAGTAGCCTGCAGCCGCTGGTCAATCTGGTGCAGCATCATGAAACCAGCTATCGTGACATTCAGCAGTTTATTGAGAAACCACCGGGCAAGCTGCGGATATTCGAAATTTATCCGCCGAAGCCATTGCATAGTATCGCGCTCGGTAGTCGGCTTCCGGCACTGCGTGAAGACTATAAACTTGGGCGTTTATGCGGTCGTTATTTCCTCGCCACGGTTGGCAAGCTATTAACTGAAAAAGCGCCACTTACCCGCCATCTGGTGCCAGTGGTGACGCCGGAATCGATAGTCATTCCGCCTGCGCCAGTCGCCAACGATACGCTGGTTGCCGAAGTGAGCGATGCTCCGCAGGCGAACGACCCGACATTTAACAATGAGGATCTGGCTTGATTTGCCGTTTTATCGACACCCACTGCCATTTTGATTTCCCGCCGTTTAGTGGCGATGAAGAGGCCAGCCTGCAACGCGCGGCACAAGCGGGCGTAGGCAAGATCATTGTTCCGGCAACCGAGGCGGCAAATTTTGCCCGTGTGTTGGCGCTGGCGGAAAATTATCAACCGCTGTATGCCGCATTGGGCTTGCATCCTGGTATGTTGGAAAAACATGGCGATGCATCGCTGGAGCGGTTACAGCAGGCGCTGGAAAGGCGTCCGGCGAAGGTGGTGGCGGTGGGGGAGATCGGTCTGGATCTCTTCGGCGACGATCCGCAATTTGAGAGGCAGCAGTGGTTGCTCGACGAACAACTGAAACTGGCGAAACGCTACGATCTGCCGGTGATCCTTCATTCACGGCGCACGCACGACAAACTGGCGATGCATCTTAAGCGTCACGATTTGCCGTGCACTGGCGTGGTTCACGGTTTTTCCGGCAGCCTGCAGCAGGCCGAGCGGTTTGTACAACTAGGCTACAAAATTGGCGTAGGCGGTACTATCACCTATCCACGCGCCAGTAAAACCCGCGATGTCATCGCAAAATTACCGCTGGCATCGTTGTTGCTGGAAACCGATGCGCCGGATATGCCGCTCAACGGTTTTCAGGGGCAGCCTAACCGCCCGGAGCAGGCCGCGCGGGTGTTTGCCGTGCTTTGCGAGTTACGCCCGGACCTGCGGATGAGATTGCGCAAGCGTTGCTTAATAACACGTATACGTTGTTTAACGTGCCGTAGGCCGGACAAGGCGTTCACGCCGCATCCGGCAGTTGGCGCACAATGCCTGATGCGACGCTTGTCGCGTCTTATCATGCCTACAGGCCTGTGCCGATCCGTAGGTCG
>NZ_VCDZ01000014.1:0-150463 GCF_005845405.1 Escherichia sp. E4930
GCGAGAAAATGCAGACTAACCCACAGAACCAGCAGCGAAGAGAGGCAGCGCGTGAGCGTGTTCAGTCTGCCTCACCTGAGCAGCGCCAGGCGGCCCGCGAGAAAATGCAGACTAGCCCGCAGAATCAACAGCAAAGAGATGCAGCACGTCAGCGTATCCAGTCTGCCTCGCCTGAGCAGCGTCAGGTTGCGCGGGAGAAAATTCAGGAGAGCCGCCCGCAACGTCTGAACGACAATAACCATACTGCCCGATTGAATAATGAGCAACGGTCAGCGGTACGCGAACGGTTGTCTGAGCGTGGAGCAAGGAGACTGGAAAGGTAAATTGCAGGCATAAAAAAAGCGGCGTGGTTAGCCGCTTTTTTAATTGCCGGATGTTCCGGCAAACGAAATTACTTCTTCTTCGCTTTCGGGTTCGGCAGGTCGGTAATACTACCTTCGAACACTTCTGCTGCCAGGCCCACAGACTCGTGCAGAGTCGGGTGCGCGTGGATGGTCAGCGCGATATCTTCAGCGTCACAACCCATTTCGATTGCCAGACCGATTTCGCCCAGCAGCTCGCCGCCGTTGGTACCGACAATCGCACCACCGATCACACGGTGAGATTCTTTGTCGAAAATCAGCTTGGTCATACCGTCTGCACAGTCGGAAGCGATAGCACGACCAGAAGCAGCCCACGGGAAGGTGGCGGTTTCGTAGCTGATGCCTTTCTCTTTCGCTTCTTTCTCAGTCAGACCTACCCATGCAACTTCTGGTTCGGTATAGGCGATGGACGGGATAACTTTCGGATCGAAGTAGTGTTTTTGACCTGCGATAACTTCAGCGGCAACGTGACCTTCGTGAACACCTTTGTGTGCCAGCATCGGCTGACCGACGATATCGCCGATAGCAAAGATGTGCGGCACGTTAGTGCGCAGCTGTTTGTCAACGCGGATGAAACCACGGTCGTCAACTTCCACGCCAGCTTTACCTGCGTCGAGGTTTTTACCGTTCGGCACACGACCAATCGCTACCAGCACGGCGTCGTAACGCTGCGGTTCAGCGGGTGCTTTTTTGCCTTCCATCGTCACATAAATACCGTCTTCTTTCGCTTCAACGGCGGTAACTTTGGTTTCCAGCATCAGGTTGAATTTCTTGCTGATACGCTTGGTAAAGACTTTAACGATGTCTTTGTCAGCTGCCGGGATAACCTGGTCGAACATTTCAACCACGTCAATCTGTGAACCCAGCGCGTGGTAAACGGTACCCATTTCCAGACCGATGATACCGCCACCCATTACCAGCAGGCGTTCTGGTACTTCTTTCAGTTCCAGCGCGTCAGTGGAGTCCCAGATACGCGGATCTTCATGCGGAATAAACGGCAGTTGAATCGGGCGAGAACCCGCTGCAATGATCGCGTTGTCGAAGTTGATCACGGTTTTACCGTTCTCACCTTCAACTTCCAGGGTGTTCGCCCCGGTGAATTTACCCAGACCGTTGACCACTTTGACTTTGCGGCCTTTCGCCATACCAGCCAGACCACCGGTCAGCTGATTGATCACTTTCTCTTTCCAGGTACGAATCTTGTCGATATCGGTTTTCGGTTCGCCGAAGACGATACCGTGTTCAGCCAGCGCTTTGGCTTCTTCGATGACTTTTGCTACGTGCAGCAGTGCTTTAGAAGGGATACAGCCGACGTTCAGGCAAACACCGCCAAGGGTGTTGTAACGTTCTACGATTACGGTTTCCAGACCTAAATCAGCGCAACGGAAGGCAGCGGAGTAACCTGCGGGGCCTGCCCCAAGTACCACGACCTGAGTTTTGATTTCAGTACTCATCATGACCTCTATATATTTATCTCCGGCGGGTCTGACGTTTTTTTTATGACGCCCATTATCCACCGGGTCGTTCTATCCGTCGGTATTTTACAAAATTGTTAACAATTTTTAAACAACAAACGGCAACCGATTTGTCTATTCGCTAATAATCTCAATACATTCATGAGATTACCAGAAAAAAGCCGGCCGTTGGGCCGGCTCTTTTTTTTACATCACCAGACGGCGAATATCAGACAGCGTGTTGTTAATGATGGTAATGAAACGGGCACCATCAGCACCGTCGATCACACGGTGGTCGAAGGAAAGAGAAATCGGCAGCATCAGACGCGGCACGAACTCTTTACCATTCCACACCGGCTCCATCGCGGACTTGGAAACACCGAGGATAGCCACTTCCGGCGCGTTCACAATCGGCGCGAAGTGGGTAGTACCCAGGCCGCCGATGCTGGAGATGGTGAAGCAACCGCCCTGCATTTCGCCCGCAGTCAGCTTACCGTCACGCGCTTTCTTAGAAATAGTCATCAGCTCGCGAGACAGCTCGATGATGCCTTTCTTGTTGACGTCTTTGAATACCGGAACAACCAGACCGTTCGGGGTATCCACCGCCACACCGATGTTGATGTATTTCTTCAGGGTCAGACGCTGACCGTCTTCCGACAGCGAACTGTTGAAGCGAGGCATCTGCTCAAGCGCTGCAGCAACGGCTTTCATGATGAAGACAACTGGGGTGATCTTCACATCCAGCTTACGTTTCGCTGCTTCTTCGTTCTGCTGTTTACGGAACGCTTCCAGCTCGGTGATATCGGTTTTGTCGAAGTGAGTAACATGCGGGATCATCACCCAGTTACGGCTCAGGTTCGCACCAGAGATTTTCTGGATGCGGCCCAGTTCCACTTCTTCGATTTCACCAAACTTGCTGAAGTCCACTTTAGGCCACGGCAGCATGCCCGGGATACCGCCGCCAGTCGCCGCCGGAGCCGCTTCTGCACGTTTGATAGCTTCTTTCACGTAAGCCTGAACGTCTTCGCGCAGGATACGACCTTTACGGCCAGTGCCCTTCACTTTCGCCAGGTTAACGCCAAACTCGCGTGCCAGACGGCGGATCAGCGGAGTCGCGTGAACGTAAGCGTCGTTTTCAGCAAATTCAGATTTGCCTTCCGCTTTCGCAGCCGGAGCTGCTGCCGGGGCTTCAGCTTTTGCTGCCGGAGCCGGGGCTGCCGCTTCCTGTTTCGCAGGAGCTGCCGCAGGCGCTGCGCCTTCAACTTCGAAGATCATAATCAGCGAGCCAGTTTTCACTTTATCGCCAACGTTGACTTTCAGTTCCTTCACGACGCCTGCAAACGGAGCCGGAACTTCCATAGAAGCTTTGTCACCTTCTACGGTGATCAGTGACTGTTCAGCGGCAACTTTGTCGCCCACTTTCACCATCACTTCAGTCACTTCAACTTCGTCACCGCCGATATCCGGAACGTTAACTTCTTTCACGCCAGCCGCTGGTGCAGGGGCCGCTGCCGGAGCCGCTTCCTGTTTAGCTGCCGGAGCTGCCGCGCCTGCTTCACCCGCGACTTCGAAGACCATAATCAGCGAGCCGGTAGACACTTTGTCACCCACGTTCACTTTGATCTCTTTCACGGTGCCAGCAAACGGAGCAGGAACTTCCATAGAAGCCTTGTCGCCTTCTACGGTGATCAGCGACTGTTCAGCTTCAACTTTATCGCCCACTTTCACCAGGATTTCGGTCACTTCAACTTCGTCGCTGCCGATATCCGGAACGTTAACGTCTTTTGCCGCTGCAGCCGCGGGTGCTGCTGCCGGAGCTGCTTCTTTCTTCTCTTCTGCCTGAGCAGGTGCAGCGTCTGCTGCACCGTCGGCGGAATCGAAAATCATAATCAGTGCGCCGGTCTGGGTTTTATCGCCAACAGAGACTTTGATCTCTTTAACGATACCCGCCTGCGGAGACGGAACTTCCATAGAGGCTTTGTCGCCTTCTACGGTGATCAGCGACTGTTCGGCTTCAACTTTGTCGCCCACTTTGACCAGGATCTCGGTGATTTCAACTTCATCAGCCCCGATGTCCGGTACTTTGATTTCGATAGCCATTATTCTTTTACCTCTTACGCCAGACGCGGGTTAACTTTATCTGCATCGATGTTGAATTTGGCGATTGCGTCAGCAACCACTTTCTTATCGATTTCGCCACGTTTAGCCAGTTCGCCCAGCGCCGCTACAACCACGTAGGAAGCATCAACTTCGAAGTGGTGACGCAGGTTCTCACGGCTGTCGGAACGACCGAAGCCATCAGTACCCAGTACGCGGTAGTCGTCAGCCGGTACGTAAGTACGGACCTGCTCAGCGAACAGTTTCATATAGTCGGTAGATGCCACTGCCGGAGCGTCGTTCATCACCTGTGCGATGTACGGAACGCGCGGAGTTTCCAGCGGGTGCAGCATGTTCCAGCGTTCACAATCCTGACCATCACGCGCCAGTTCGGTGAAGGAGGTCACGCTATAAACGTCAGAACCTACGCCGTAATCTTTCGCCAGGATCTCTGCCGCTTCACGGACGTGACGCAGGATAGAACCGGAGCCCAGCAGCTGAACTTTACCTTTGCTGCCTTCAATGGTTTCGAGTTTGTAGATACCTTTACGGATACCTTCCTCAGCGCCTTCCGGCATTGCCGGCATGTGGTAGTTTTCGTTCAGCGTGGTGATGTAGTAGTAAACGTTCTCTTGTTTTTCACCGTACATACGCTCCAGACCGTCATGCATGATGACAGCAACTTCGTAAGCGTAAGCCGGGTCGTAAGAGATACAGTTCGGGATAGTCAGCGACTGAATGTGGCTGTGACCATCTTCGTGCTGCAGACCTTCGCCGTTCAGGGTGGTACGACCGGAAGTACCGCCGATCAGGAAGCCACGCGCTTGCTGGTCGCCAGCCGCCCAGCACAGATCGCCGATACGCTGGAAGCCGAACATCGAGTAATAGATGTAGAACGGAATCATCGGCAGATTGTTGGTGCTGTAAGAGGTCGCCGCTGCCAGCCAGGAACAACCTGCGCCCAGCTCGTTGATCCCTTCCTGCAGAATCTGACCTTTCTCGTCTTCTTTATAGTAAGCAACCTGCTCGCGGTCCTGCGGGGTGTACTGCTGACCGTTCGGGCTGTAAATACCAATCTGACGGAACAGACCTTCCATACCGAAAGTACGCGCTTCGTCGGCGATGATCGGTACCAGACGATCTTTGATCGACTTGTTCTTCAGCATTACGTTCAGGGCACGAACGAAAGCGATTGTGGTGGAGATCTCTTTGCTCTGCTCTTCCAGCAGCGCGCCGAAGTCTTGCAGGCTCGGCAGCTCAAGCTTCTCGGTGAAGTTCGGCTGGCGGCTTGGCAGATAACCGTGCAGTTTCTGACGCTGAGCGTGCAGATAGGTATGCTCTTCAGAACCTTCCGGGAAGGTGATGTACGGCAGTTTTTCGATATCTGCATCAGACACCGGCACATTGAAACGGTCGCGGATGTGACGCACGCCGTCCATATTCATTTTCTTAACCTGGTGCGCGATGTTTTTACCTTCAGCCGCGTCGCCCATGCCGTAACCTTTAATGGTATGAGCAAGGATTACTGTCGCTTTGCCTTTGGTTTCCTGCGCTTTCTTGAATGCAGCGTAGATTTTCTTCGGATCGTGACCACCACGGTTCAGTGCCCAGATCTGCTCGTCAGTCCAGTCTGCAACCAGTGCTGCGGTTTCAGGATATTTACCGAAGAAGTGTTCACGAACGTACGCACCATCTTTCGATTTGAAGGTCTGGTAGTCGCCGTCAACGGTTTCGTTCATCAGCTGGATCAGTTTACCGCTGGTATCTTTACGCAGCAGTTCATCCCAACGGCTACCCCACATCACTTTGATCACGTTCCAGCCAGCACCTTCGAAGATACCTTCCAGTTCGTTGATGATCTTGCCGTTACCGGTGACCGGGCCGTCAAGACGCTGCAGGTTACAGTTGATAACGAAGACCAGGTTATCCAGTTTTTCACGGGTAGCGATGGTGATCGCACCTTTGGATTCCGGTTCGTCCATTTCACCGTCGCCGAGGAACGCGTAAACGGTTTGTTTAGAGGTATCTTTCAGGCCACGGTGTTCCAGATATTTCAGGAATTTAGCCTGGTAAATAGCACCAATCGGACCCAGACCCATAGATACGGTCGGGAACTGCCAGAATTCCGGCATCAGTTTCGGGTGCGGATAGGAAGAGAGGCCATTGCCGTGAACTTCCTGACGGAAGTTATCCAGCTGCTCCTGAGTCAGACGACCTTCCAGGAAAGCACGTGCGTACACGCCCGGGGAGATGTGGCCCTGGAAGTAAACCAGGTCGCCGCCATCCTGCTCGTTACGTGCACGGAAGAAGTGGTTAAAGCACACATCATAAATGGTTGCGGAAGACTGGAAGGACGCCATGTGGCCGCCCAGTTCGAGGTCTTTTTTCGACGCACGCAGAACCGTCATGATGGCGTTCCAGCGGATAGCTGAACGAATACGGCGTTCCAGTTCCAGATTACCCGGATACTCCGGTTGTTCTTCAACGGGGATGGTGTTGATGTAGTTGCTGATACCGGTGCCTGCGGCTACGTTGACACCGCCTTTGCGGGCTTCAGCAAGCAGTTGGTCGATCAGATACTGAGCACGCTCAACACCTTCTTCACGGATGACCGATTCGATCGCCTGGAGCCAGTCGCGAGTTTCGATCGGATCCACGTCATTTGGGAAACGTTCTGACATGGGTTATTCCTTATCTATCTAATAACGTTGAGTTTTCTGGAACCTGTCCCATTGAACTCTCGCCGGAAAGCTCAATAAGACAGGTTCTACGTTTAGTTGCCGCGCTTTTATATGCGCTTGATTTACAACATCTTCTGGATAATTTTTACCAGAAAAATCACTAATTCTTTCGTTGCTCCAGACGGCGCAGAGAACGCTCACGGCGACTCTCTTCACGGCTTCTGTCGAGCAAAATTTCTTCGATAAAGGCCAGATGACGATGCGATGCTTCGCGCGCTTCTTCCGGCTTACCGGCCATAATCGCTTCGAATATGCGGGTGCGGTGACTACTCACCAGCGGCAGCATCTCGCGACGCGAATAGAGCAATTCGAAGTTCTGACGGACATTCTGGGCCAACATCGGCTCCATACACCTTAGCAGATGAAGCAAAACCACATTGTGGGCCGCTTCGGTGACGGCAATCTGATACTGGAGTACGGCGTTTGATTCCGCGTCCAGATCGCCAGACTGCTGCGCCAGTTCTATGGCGTGGTGGAGTTCACGGATGCGTTCCTTGTCTTCATCGGTACTACGCAGCGCGGCGTAATAAGCGGCGATACCTTCCAGGGCGTGTCGTGTTTCGAGCAAGTCATACTGTGATTCAGGATGGTCGGAGAGCAGCTCCACCAGCGGATCGCTGAAGCTTTGCCAGAGGCTGCTCTGAACAAACGTGCCGCCACCCTGGCGACGAAGCAACAAGCCCTTCGCTTCGAGACGTTGAATCGCCTCACGCAATGAGGGACGGGATACATCGAACTGTTTTGCCAGTTCGCGTTCCGGTGGGAGTTTTTCGCCCGGGCGGAGAGTGCCTTCGAGGATCAAAAACTCCAGTTGCTGCTCAATCACATCGGAGAGTTTTGGTTGGCGGATTTTGCTGTAGGCCATGAGTTCCTGTCTTAAGCCACTTGCCGAAGTCAATTGGTCTTACCAATTTCATGTCTGTGACGCTAAAGTAACAAAGTATTCACCTTATGTCCATACAGGTTTTGATTGAAATCATGAAACTGTGCACATTTTAACAACTTGACATATATAACGTTTCAAAGTTGTAACTATGCACAAATGTAGACTTTACGTAAGAAAGGGATTTTTTAACGATTATTAAACTATAAAAATCCGAGTTGAACCGATTCACTTACCAATTTATCGGTTTTTAATTCAAAAATAATGAATTTATATTCATTTTATATATTGAGTGGATTTGAGGCTGATCTTTACAAACGATTCCTTTTTAAGCAACTCATCTTCAACCATGCATAAAGCGGGTGCATTCGCCGCCGCATACCATTATTCTTGATCTGACGGAAGTCTTTTTGTAACAATTCAAACGTCTTTGATGTAAACAAATTAATACAACAAACGGAATTGCAAACTTACACACGCATCATTGCGTAGATCAAAAAAACAATCACCGCACGAGGTTTCATGATGGAAGGTCAACAGCACGGCGAGCAGCTAAAGCGCGGCCTTAAAAACCGCCATATTCAGCTTATCGCGCTGGGTGGCGCGATAGGGACAGGGCTATTCCTGGGTAGCGCCTCCGTAATTCAGTCCGCAGGGCCAGGGATTATCCTGGGTTATGCCATTGCTGGTTTTATCGCCTTTCTGATCATGCGTCAGCTGGGTGAAATGGTGGTCGAAGAACCTGTCGCTGGCTCCTTTAGCCACTTTGCTTATAAATACTGGGGCAGCTTTGCCGGATTCGCTTCTGGCTGGAACTATTGGGTACTGTACGTTTTAGTTGCCATGGCAGAACTTACGGCTGTCGGCAAATACATTCAGTTCTGGTATCCGGAAATCCCCACCTGGGCTTCTGCCGCCGTATTCTTTGTGGTGATTAACGCCATCAACCTGACTAACGTTAAAGTGTTTGGTGAGATGGAGTTCTGGTTTGCCATTATCAAAGTTATCGCGGTGGTAGCGATGATCATCTTCGGCGGCTGGCTGCTGTTCAGCGGCAACGGTGGCCCGCAGGCAAGTGTTAGTAACCTGTGGGATCAGGGTGGCTTCCTGCCGCACGGCTTCACCGGGCTGGTGATGATGATGGCGATTATCATGTTCTCGTTCGGTGGTCTGGAACTGGTGGGGATCACCGCTGCAGAAGCTGATAACCCGGAGCAAAGCATCCCGAAAGCAACTAATCAGGTTATCTACCGCATCCTGATTTTCTACATTGGTTCGTTAGCCGTTCTGCTCTCACTGATGCCGTGGACACGCGTTACCGCTGACACCAGCCCGTTTGTGCTGATCTTCCACGAGTTAGGCGATACCTTTGTGGCAAATGCGCTGAACATCGTGGTACTGACGGCTGCGCTCTCCGTGTACAACAGCTGCGTATATTGCAACAGCCGTATGCTGTTCGGTCTGGCACAACAGGGTAACGCACCGAAAATGCTCGCTTCCGTCGATAAACGCGGCGTACCAGTAAATACCATTCTGGTATCTGCGCTGGTTACGGCATTGTGCGTACTGATTAACTACCTTGCCCCAGAGTCCGCTTTCGGACTGTTAATGGCGCTGGTGGTTTCTGCACTGGTTATTAACTGGGCGATGATTAGCCTGGCACATATGAAGTTCCGTCGCGCTAAGCAAGAACAAGGTGTGGCAACTCGTTTCCCTGCCCTGCTCTATCCGCTGGGTAACTGGATCTGCCTGCTGTTTATGGCGGCGGTACTGGTGATAATGCTGATGACGCCGGGGATGGCGATTTCGGTTTACCTGATCCCGGTATGGCTGGTTGTGTTAGGTATCGGTTATCTGTTCAAAGAGAAAACCGCAAAAGCCGTAAAAGCACATTAATCTCTCTACGCCCTCACCCGTTCTGGGTGAGGGCAGCAATATTTACACCAATGTCCCGTAAATCGTCAGTAGCGCAATCACCACCACAACCACGAACGAGGTTTTCTTCGCCATTGAAACCGCTGCTTTCGGTGTCTCAACCTTATCGACATGCGGTTCACGCGCCAGTGAGAACTGTGCCAGACGCGTTAACACCTGGTATTGCGATGTATGGAAATCGGTCAGTGAAGCAAACCAGGCTGGTAACGCTTTCTCACCGTGACCAATCAAGGCATAAACTACGCCCGCAAGGCGAACTGGCACCCAATCCAGTACATGAAGCACGGCATCAACCCCCGACTGTAAACGATGATGCGGCGTCTGGTAGCGCGCCAGCCAGTATTGCCATGCACGCAAGAATGCATAGCCCATCAGGGTAACGGGTCCCCAGATACCGCCTACAATTAGCCAGAACAGTGGCGCAAGGTAAAAACGAAAGTTAATCCACAGCAGGGCATTTTGCAGTTCACGCAAAAACTCACGCTCATCGCAGCCTGCGGGGACGCCATGAATCATGGTTAACTCGCCAGCCATCGTGGAACGGGCATGGCTGTCGTTACGAGAAGCTGCGGTCAGATAAGCATGATAATGGAGACGAACTTTTCCTGCGCCAATACACAACAAACCAATCAACAGCCACACCACCAGCGTCGGGACGTTGAACAATAGCCCATGCAACGCGCGCAACAGTAAAAAGGTCGCTCCCATCGCGATAATGGTCATTCCTAATGTGCGCCCCAGCGAGAAATGTTTCACCCGACGGAAAAACGCCTCGAGGCGGTGATCAAGCTGCCAGTGCTCGCCCAACTTAAACAGGCGCTCGAAAATTAACACCAGTAAGGTTGTAAACAGCGTCATGTTGTCTCCTTGCTGACCAGGGCGCGAAACCGTGCCCAATCAAAGGCAGGGCCGGGATCGGTTTTACGCTCCGGCGCAATATCACAATGTCCCGTCATATTACTGGCAATGGCTGGATAGCGATGAATCAATGCCCGCGTGACCGCCGCCAATTGCTGATACTGCGCATCGGTATACGCCAGCGTATCAGTGCCTTCCAGCTCAATCCCAATGGAGAAATCATTACAGCGTTCGCGCCCCTGATACATGGAAACACCCGCATGCCAGGCGCGTTTATCGAAAGGAACATACTGGACAATTTCACCATCACGACGAATCAAACAGTGAGCGGAGACGCGCAAATGGGCAATCTCTGCAAAGAAGGGATGTGCCTGCGGATCAATAGTTCCGGTGAATAATGCATCAATCCACGGACCGCCAAACTCGCCTGGCGGCAGGCTAATATTGTGCACCACCAGCAAGGTGGGAGTTTCGTCATCCGGGCGACAATCGTAATGTGGTGAGGGAACGCGGCGCGCGCCGACCAGCCACCCCTGTTCTAACAACATGCAGGATCTCCTTATATGTGGTGCTAATACCCGGTTCAGAGTAGCATGTTTCTACCTTATGATTCGTTAGCTATCTGGAGTTTTAACATGCCGCCTCGCCGCTATAACCCTGACACCCGACGTGACGAGCTGCTGGAACGCATTAATCTCGATATCCCCGGCGCGGTGGCCCAGGCGCTGCGAGAAGATTTAGGCGGAACAGTCGATGCCAACAACGACATTACGGCAAAACTTTTACCGGAAAATTCACGCTCTCATGCCACGGTGATCACCCGCGAAGAGGGCGTATTTTGTGGTAAACGCTGGGTTGAAGAAGTGTTTATTCAACTGGCAGGCGACGATGTCACCATTACCTGGCATGTGGATGACGGTGATGTCATTAACGCCAATCAACTCCTTTTCGAACTCGAAGGCCCATCTCGCGTGCTGTTAACCGGCGAACGTACTGCGCTTAATTTTGTACAAACTCTTTCTGGCGTAGCCAGTAAGGTTCGCCACTATGTTGAGTTGCTGGAAGGCACCGATACGCAGTTGCTGGATACGCGAAAAACCTTACCCGGCCTGCGTTCTGCCCTGAAATACGCGGTACTTTGCGGCGGCGGGGCTAACCATCGTCTGGGGCTTTCTGACGCCTTCCTGATCAAAGAAAACCATATTATTGCCTCCGGCTCAGTGCGCCAGGCGGTCGAAAAAGCATCCTGGCTGCACCCGGATGCGCCAGTAGAAGTTGAAGTCGAGAATCTGGAAGAACTTGATGAAGCACTGAAAGCAGGTGCCGATATCATCATGCTGGATAACTTCGACACAGAACAGATGCGCAAAGCCGTTAAACGCACCAACGGCAAGGCGCTACTGGAAGTGTCTGGCAACGTCACCGACAAAACGCTGCGCGAGTTTGCTGAAACGGGCGTGGACTTTATCTCCGTCGGTGCGCTAACTAAACACGTACAGGCGCTCGATCTCTCAATGCGTTTTCGCTAATTGCTGACAGATTTATCCGCTCCATCGCGGGCGGATATTCTTCCCTTCCCTCCTTTCTTCGTAACGCCTCGCAAATTTTCTGTCTTTTGCTGCAACGTAATAAAAAACCTCTGAAGCCGCCTTCCCGTTTCGTTTTTTGCCCCTCGCCTGTGCTGATGGCGTTTGCCAAAGTAGCGCCAACCAAATCAAGGAGCGAAACAGATGGACAAGCAACGCGGTTTTACACTTATCGAACTGATGGTGGTTATTGGCATCATTGCCATTTTAAGCGCCATTGGTATTCCCGCTTATCAAAACTACCTGCGCAAAGCCGCACTTACCGACATGCTACAAACCTTTGTGCCTTACCGTACCGCCGTAGAATTGTGCGCGCTGGAACATGGCGGACTGGACACTTGCGACGGCGGCAGCAATGGCATCCCCTCGCCTACCACCACCCGCTATGTTTCAGCCATGAGTGTGGCAAAGGGCGTGGTGTCGCTGACCGGGCAAGAGAGTCTCAATGGGCTAAGCATCGTTATGACACCCGGTTGGGATAACGCTAACGGTGTCACCGGCTGGACGCGCAACTGCAATATTCAAAGTGACAGCGCATTGCAGCAAGCCTGCGAAGATGTCTTCCGCTTTGATGACGCCAACTAAGGAGCGGCGATGAATATTTCACAGCTCACCGCCCTGTGTTTGCGTTACCAGGGGGTCTTACTGGATGCCAGCGAAGAAGTGGTTCATGTTGCGGTGGTCGATGCCCCCTCACATGAGTTGCTGGACGCATTGCATTTCGCTACCACCAAACGTATTGAGATCACCTGCTGGACGCGCCAACAGATGGAAGGTCACGCCAGTCGCAAACAACAGACATTGCCCGTCGCCGTTCAGGAGAAACATCAGCCTAAAGCAGAATTGCTGGCTCATACGTTGCAATCTGCACTGGAACAACGCGCATCAGATATTCATATCGAACCAGCGGACAATAGCTATCACATCCGCTTGCGTATCGACGGCGTTCTGCATCCTTTACCTGATGTTTCACTGGATGCCGGAGTCGCTTTAACCGCCAGGTTAAAAGTGCTGGGAAGCCTGGATATTGCGGAACATCGCCTGCCGCAGGACGGGCAATTCGCTGTCGAACTGGCAGGGAACGCCGTCTCATTTCGTATTGCTACCTTGCCATGTCGCGGCGGTGAAAAGGTGGTATTACGGTTGTTACAGCAGGTGGACCAGGCGCTGGATGTCAACACGCTGGGAATGCAACCATCACAACTGACGGACTTTACCCACGCCTTGCAGCAACCACAAGGACTGGTGCTGGTAACTGGCCCTACCGGCAGCGGCAAAACAGTCACGCTGTATAGCGCACTGCAAACGCTGAATACCGCCGATATTAATATTTGCAGCGTGGAAGATCCGGTTGAGATCCCCATCGCTGGGCTAAACCAGACACAAATCCATCCGCGTGCCGGACTCACCTTTCAGGGCGTTTTGCGTGCGTTATTGCGCCAGGATCCTGACGTCATCATGATCGGAGAGATCCGCGATGGCGAAACGGCAGAAATTGCCATTAAAGCCGCGCAAACGGGTCATCTGGTATTGTCCACGCTACACACCAACTCCACCTGCGAAACGCTGGTGCGTTTACAGCAAATGGGCGTTGCTCGCTGGATGCTCTCGTCGGCCCTCACTCTGGTAATAGCCCAGCGCCTGGTACGTAAACTTTGTCCGCATTGCCGCCAGCGGCAAGAGGAACCGATCCGCCTTCCGGACAATGTATGGTCATCTCCGCTGTCCCGCTGGCAGGCACCGGGTTGTGAACATTGCTACCACGGTTTTTATGGTCGTACCGCCTTGTTTGAAGTCCTGCCCATTACACCAGCCATACGCCAGCTTATTTCCTCTAATACTGAAGTTGAATCGCTGGAAACGCACGCCAGGCGGACAGGTATGCGCACACTTTTTGAAAACGGCTGCCTGGCCGTGGAACAAGGCTTAACCACCTTTGAAGAGTTAATCCGCGTGCTGGGGATGCCACATGGCGAATAAGCAACTCTGGCGATGGCATGGCATAACCGGCGACGGCAATGCGCAAGATGGGATGCAATGGTCAGAGAGCCGTGCTTTGCTACTTTTGGCTCTACAGCAGCAAAGGGTTACCCCACTAAGCCTGAAGCGAATCGCCATCAATTCTGCGCATTGGCGAGGAGATAAAAGCGCGGAAGTCATTCATCAATTGGCGACGTTACTCAAAGCCGGGTTAACGCTTTCTGAAGGGCTGGCACTGCTGGCGGAACAGCATCCAAGTAAGCAATGGCAGGCATTGTTGCAATCGCTGGCGCACGATCTCGAACAGGGCGTGGCCTTTTCTAGTGCCTTATCGCCCTGGTCAGAGGTTTTTCCGCCGCTTTACCAGTCGATGATCCGCACGGGGGAAGTGACCGGTAAGCTGGATGAATGCTGCTTTGAACTGGCGCGTCAGCAAAAAGCCCAGCGCCAGTTGGCCGACAAAGTGAAATCAGCGTTGCGTTATCCCATCATCATTTTAGCGATGGCAATCATGGTGGTTGTGGCAATGCTGCATTTTGTTCTGCCGGAGTTTGCCGCTATCTATAAGACCTTCAACACCCCACTACCGGCGCTAACGCAGGGGATCATGACGCTGGCAGACTTTAGTGGCAAATGGGGCTGGCTGCTGATAGTGCTCGGCTTTCTGCTGGCGATAGCCAACAAACTGCTGATGCGTCGCCCTACCTGGCTTATTGCGCGGCAGAAATGGTTATTACGCATCCCGATAATGGGAGCCCTGATGCGGGGACAAAAACTCACGCAGATCTTTACGATTCTGGCGCTGACACAAAGTGCAGGGATTACTTTTTTGCAGGGAGTGGAGAGCGTCAGGGAGACGATGCGCTGCCCGTACTGGGCGCAACTTCTGACACAAATTCAGCATGATATCAGTAATGGTCATCCCATCTGGCTGGCGCTAAAAAATGCCGGGGAGTTTAGCCCGCTCTGTTTGCAGTTAGTGAGGACAGGAGAGACATCCGGGTCGCTGGATATCATGCTGGAGAATCTTGCCCATCATCATCGGGATAACACGCTGGCGCTGGCAGATAACCTTGCCGCCTTACTGGAACCGGCGTTGCTGGTCATTACTGGAGGAATTATCGGTACGTTGGTGGTGGCAATGTATCTGCCAATTTTCCATCTGGGCGATGCGATGAGTGGGGTGGGATAATGCTGGCGTGTTGCTCCACGCCAGCATTGGGAGATTACAGATTATTGAAGATGCGGTTTTCTTGTTCCAGTACGCGGATAAACGTGGTGCGTTTGGTCAGCTCTTTCAGGCGTGAAGCCCCAACGTAAGTGCAGGCTGAACGCAGACCGCCTAAAATATCACGCGCGGTATTTTCAACCGGACCGCGCAGAGGAAGCTTAACGGTTTTACCTTCTGCAGCGCGATATTCCGCAACGCCGCCAACGTGACGTTTCATCGCAGACTCGGAGCTCATACCGTAGAACAGCATAAATTTCTCGCCGTTCTCTTCAACAATACGGCCGCCGCTCTCTTCGTGACCCGCCAGCATTCCGCCAAGCATTACGAAATCGGCACCGCCACCAAAAGCTTTAGCCACATCGCCCGGTGTGGTACAGCCGCCATCGCTGACGATCATCCCGCCCAGACCGTGCGCGGCATCGGCGCATTCGATCACCGCAGAAAGCTGCGGATAACCGACGCCCGTTTTCACGCGAGTTGTACAAACAGAGCCAGGACCAATGCCAACTTTAACGATATCGGCACCGGAGAGGATAAGCTCCTCACACATTTCGCCAGTTACCACATTGCCTGCACAAATAGTTTTGGTCGGCCACGCTTCACGCGCCTTCGCAACAAACTGCACGAAGTGCTCAGAATATCCATTCGCAACATCAATACAAACGAAGTTTAATGCCGGGTTCAGGTCGAGAATTTGTTTAGTTTTTTCGAAATCGGCATCCGACGTGCCGGTAGAAACCATCACATGTTTCAGCACATCAGCAGAAGAATTGTTGATAAACGCTTGCCACTCTTCAACAGAGTAATGTTTATGTACAGCGGTCAAAATATCGAAAGAAGCCAGTGCCGTAGCCATACTAAAAGTGCCTACGGTGTCCATATTTGCGGCGATAATCGGCACGCCGGACCAGCTTTGACCTGAATGTTTGAAGGTGAATTGACGTTCCAGTTCAACATCGGAACGGCTTTTAAGAGTAGAGCGTTTAGGGCGGATGAGGACGTCTTTAAAACCTAACTTCAGATCTTCTTCGATACGCATGTGCAGATTCCTGGGGTTAATGGCTATAAGGGTAAGAGCGCAACTCCAGTGACGCTATCATACGCACTAATCGATATGGCGCAAGACTGCGAAATTGTCTTTTTTTACGCTACAATCCCATAAATTTACCTGGTAAATAGTGGGCGAACGTTTCATCAATTTCGCTTTCGCGCGCTCTTTATTAACATTTTGATAATCATGATGAATTCCCAGGAATATAGATTATGAGGTATACAGTTGCCTTAACAGGCGGCATTGGCAGTGGCAAGAGTACCGTTGCAAATGCATTTGCTGACCTCGGAATTAATGTCATTGATGCCGATATTATTGCGCGTCAGGTGGTTGAACCGGGTACACCTGCACTGCGTGCCATTGCTGAACACTTTGGCGCGGATATGATTGCTGCTGATGGAACATTGCAACGTCGCGCCTTGCGCGAGCGGATCTTTGCCTATCCGGAAGAGAAAAACTGGCTTAATGCCCTGCTGCATCCTCTGATTCAGCAGGAGACGCAACGCCAGATCCAGCAAGCAACTTCACCTTATGTGTTATGGGTTGTGCCATTGCTGGTAGAAAACTCACTGTATAAAAAAGCGAATCGAGTGCTGGTGGTGGATGTCAGCCCAGAAACGCAGCTTAAGCGCACCATGCAGCGCGATGATGTTACTCGCGAGCATGTCGAACAAATTCTTGCTGCCCAGGCTACGCGCGAAGCCCGTCTTGCGGTGGCAGATGACGTCATTGATAATAACGGCACACCGGATGCTATTGCATCAGATGTTGCCCGCCTGCACGCACACTATTTGCAGCTCGCGTCGCAGTTTGTCTCACAGGAAAAAACTTAATGCAGACCCAGGTCCTTTTTGAACATCCACTAAATGAAAAAATGCGTACATGGCTGCGCATTGAGTTTTTAATTCAACAACTCACCGTAAATTTGCCTATTGCTGACTACGCTGGTGCTCTGCATTTCTTCCGTAATGTTAGTGAATTGCTGGATGTGTTCGAGCGTGGAGAAGTTCGTACCGAACTACTGAAAGAGCTGGAACGTCAACAGCGTAAACTCCAGACCTGGATTGGTGTGCCTGGCGTGGACCAGACCCGTATTGAAGCATTAATTCAGCAGTTGAAGGCCGCAGGTAGCGTACTGATTTCCGCGCCGCGTATCGGGCAATTTCTGCGTGAAGACAGGATGATTGCCCTGGTGCGCCAGCGCCTGAGTATTCCCGGTGGTTGTTGCAGCTTTGATTTACCTACGTTGCATATCTGGTTGCATTTACCCCAGTCGCAGCGCGACAGTCAGGTAGAAACCTGGATTGCCAGCCTGAGCCCGCTGACACAGGCACTTACAATGGTGTTGGATTTGATTCGTCAGTCGGCACCGTTCCGCAAACTGACCAGTCTGAACGGTTTTTATCAGGATAACGGCGAAGACGCCGATTTGTTACGCCTGAATCTGGCACTCGATTCACAGCTTTATCCGCAAATATCCGGTCATAAGAGCCGTTTTGCCATTCGCTTTATGCCGCTGGACAGTGAAAATGGACAAGTACCGGAACGTCTGGATTTCGAATTGGCTTGTTGCTAAGGAGTAAAAATGTCAGAAACTATTACGGTGAATTGCCCCACCTGCGGGAAAACGGTGGTGTGGGGTGAAGTCAGCCCATTTCGGCCATTTTGTTCCAAACGCTGCCAGTTGATCGACCTCGGAGAATGGGCTGCGGAAGAAAAACGAATCCCCAGCAGTGGCGATCTTTCTGAGAGCGATGACTGGAGCGAAGAGCCAAAGCCGTGACATTTGTCTGATGCCGCACGTAGGCCTGATAAGACGCGCCAGCGTCGCATCAGGCATCTTGTGCAAATGTCGGATGCGGCATAAACGCCTTATCCGACCTCCAGACACTTAAGCTTCGCAATTACCGGTTCATTGGCTGGCGGAAAATCTTCTGCATTGAGGCTGGCCAGCGCCATCCACTCACCGGGCTGTCCCTCTTTCCCCCACGGTTCCCCTTCCCAGCTTTCGACCAACCAGAACCACAGTGTGATATGCCTGTCAGAGAACTGATATTCCAGCTTTTCAAACAGCGAAAAACATTGCGGGGTAACCCCGACTTCTTCCTGAAGCTCCCGTACCATCGCTTGTTCTGCCGTTTCTCCCGTTTCTATTTTACCGCCCGGAAACTCCAGCTTATTTGCCATGTGCGCATCTGCGGCGCGACGGGTTATAAAGATTTCGTTGTTTTCGTTGCGAATAATACCTACCGCGATTTGCAGTTTTTTCATTGTCTTAAGCCTATAAAAAAGGCGCAGAATCCTGCGCCTTTTATTTCAACACTTAGCTTTTATTGCAGGCGACCATGGCACTGCTTGTATTTTTTACCAGAACCGCATGGGCAAGGATCGTTACGTCCAACTTTACGATCGCCGGTTTGCGCTGCCAGCGCAGCCGCAGCTGCAGAGTCGTCATCCTGATGGCTAAGCTGCTGCATTTGCGCTAAACGCTCAGCTTCCATACGACGCTGCTGCTCCAGTTCTTCAACTTCTTCCGGCATGCGTACTTGTACTTTGCTTAACGTGCTGATGACTTCATATTTCAACGATTCCAGCATCGCCGCAAACATGGAGAACGATTCACGTTTGTATTCCTGCTTCGGATCTTTCTGTGCATAGCCACGCAGGTGGATACCCTGACGCAGATAGTCCATCGCCGCCAGGTGCTCTTTCCACAGGGAGTCCAGCGTTTGCAGCATCACCCCTTTCTCGAAGTGACGCATCATCTCAGCGCCAACCACTTCTTCTTTACGGTGATACACTTCGATGGACTGCTCCAGAATACGCTCACGCAGCGTCTCTTCATGCAATTCTGGCTCTTTGTCCAGCCACTCGGCAATCGGCAAATCAAGGTCGAAGTCGTTTTTCAGACGTTCTTGCAAACCTGGAATGTCCCACATTTCTTCCAGTGACTGTGGTGGAATGTAGGCATCGATGGTTGCTTTGAACACATCTTCACGAATGCTGTTGATGGTTTCGCTCACATCGCTGACATCCAGCAGTTCGTTACGCTGGGAGTAAATGGCACGACGCTGATCGTTAGCTACGTCATCGTATTCCAGCAGCTGTTTACGAATGTCGAAGTTACGGCTTTCAACTTTACGCTGAGCATTGGCAATTGCTTTAGTTACCCACGGATGCTCAATGGCTTCGCCGGGTTTCATACCCAGTTTACGCATCATGCCTGATACGCGGTCAGAGGCAAAAATACGCATCAGCGCATCTTCCATCGACAGGTAGAAACGGGAAGAACCGGCATCACCCTGACGACCAGAACGGCCACGCAGCTGGTTATCGATACGACGAGATTCGTGACGCTCAGTGCCGATGATATGCAGGCCACCTGCTTCCAGTACCGCGTCGTGACGCACCTGCCAGTCGGCTTTAATTTTTTCAATTTGCTCTGCGGTCGGGTTTTCCAGCGCGGCAACTTCTGCCTGCCAGCTACCACCAAGCACGATGTCAGTACCACGACCCGCCATGTTGGTCGCGATGGTCACTGCAGCCGGATAGCCCGCCTGAGCAACGATTGCCGCTTCGTTGGCGTGGAATTTAGCGTTCAGAACGTTATGTTTGATACCGGCTTTGGTCAGCTCGTTTGATACCAGTTCCGATTTCTCGATTGAAATAGTACCCACCAGCACTGGCTGGCCTTTCGCAGTACGTTCTTTGATATCTTCAATGATCGCCTGAATTTTTTCCGCTTCGGTCATGTAGACCAGATCCGGCAGATCTTTACGAATCATCGGGCGGTTGGTCGGAACGACTACAGTATCCAGCTTGTAGATGGAACTGAATTCGAAGGCTTCGGTATCAGCCGTACCGGTCATCCCCGCCAGTTTTTCATACAGACGGAAGTAGTTCTGGAAGGTGATCGAAGCCAGTGTCTGGTTTTCGTTCTGGATCTGTACACCTTCTTTCGCTTCCACAGCCTGGTGCAGGCCATCAGACCAGCGACGGCCCTGCATGGTACGACCGGTATGTTCGTCAACGATGATAACTTCACCATCTTTAACGATGTAATCGACATCGCGAGTAAACAGCGCGTGAGCACGCAGCGCCGCCGTTACGTGGTGCATCAGCATAATATTGGCCGGAGAGTACAGCGACTCACCTTCATCCATAATGCCTTCTTTCACCAGCAGCTCTTCAATAAGCACCAGACCACGTTCGGTCAGGTTCACCTGGCGAGATTTTTCATCCACCGAGAAGTGGCCTTCACCCTGGAAGGTTTCGGAGTCTTCTTTTTCCTGACGGATCAGGTACGGAATGATTTTGTTTACGCGCTTATACATTTCCGAACTGTCTTCCGCCGGGCCGGAAATGATCAGCGGTGTACGCGCTTCATCGATCAGGATGGAGTCCACTTCGTCCACCAGCGCATAGTGCAGTTTACGCTGTACACGTTCTTCAGGGCTGAACGCCATGTTGTCGCGCAGGTAGTCAAAGCCGTATTCGTTGTTAGTACCGTAAGTAATGTCAGCCGCGTAAGCTTCACGCTTTGCCGGTGCTGGCATGCCCGGCAGGTTGATGCCGACGGTCAAGCCGAGGAATTCAAACAGCGGACGGTTGTTTTCGGCGTCACGTTGCGCCAGATAATCGTTGACGGTAACAACGTGCACACCTTTACCGGTTAATGCGTTCAGGTAAGCAGGCAGCGTTGCGGTCAGGGTTTTACCTTCACCTGTACGCATTTCCGCGATGCAACGTTCATTAAGAACCATACCGCCGAGCAGCTGTACGTCGAAGTGGCGCATGCCAAAAACACGCTTACTGGCTTCACGCACGACAGCGAAGGCTTCCGGAATCAAGTTTTCCAGCACTTCGCCTTTTTCCAGACGCGCGCGGAACTCTGCCGTTTTTCCTTTCAGTTCTTCGTCGGAGAGTTTTTCAATCTCCGGTTCCATGGCATTGATAATGTTGACGACTTTGCGCATCCGGCGCAGGGTACGATCGTTACGACTACCGAAAACTTTAGTTAATAATTTGATTAGCATAATAAAATCTCAAACACCCCGCATTGCGGAGTAAATAAAATGAAGTAAAGGTTTTTCGTTGTTAGCTGAGGCGTTGAGGGCCAGCACGGATGCCCTGCGCCTGGCTTATCCAGACGGGCGTGCTGAAGTTTGCTTGAGGGGTAAAATGCGCATAATCAATGCGATAACCATTTTCAGACCGCGTGCCTTCCTGGGTCAGCAGCGCGCTGAGCGTATCCAGTAAAGCAAGATGTTGCGCCTGAAGCGGTAAAGATTCCTCGGCAACGGGCAGCGTTTGCGGCGCCATTGCAAAGGAGAGATGGCGTATTACCGTGCGAATAGCATGTTGATGCCAGTAATCAACGGAATAGTTCGAGTTTGGGCGGCGCGTGTTTGCTTCCAGCAAGGCCAACTGACTAAAGTTAACTTTGGCTGAAGGCTCGTGATTGCGCGTTGTCGCTTTTGCGGGCGCGTTTGGCTCGGCGGCGTTGCTGAGCGCAGGCAAACCTAAACTCGCCGCGACCATCCCTAATAAGAGATGCGGCCAGAAGTAGCGTCTACCTAACTGTCGCCAGCGCGTCAGTATTCCACTCACGTTATTGCCATCCCGATCGTATTCAACGTTTTTAGCGCACAAATCTTATCATTAAAGCCAGAAGTCCACAGCAGTATTCAAGATAAGTAACACGTAAAAGTGCTTAAGAAAACAGCGTTCGCACCGATTTCTTACGACGCTGTAAAAACTCAAAAAAAAACGACTGGGTCACCTGGCCGGAGAGAGTGCCAGATTTGCCAGTCGAATTTTATACGACAGTATAGATGTCGTTATGCCAGTACGGCTGAAGGCGCTTTGAAGGCCAACGGCAGTTCTGCGTCGTCCTGGAAGGTCACATATTCCCAGGCTTCCTGTTTTGCCAGGACAGCCTGCAACAGTTTGTTATTCAGTGCATGACCGGATTTATAAGCGGTAAATGCGCCGATAATGTTGTGACCACACATGAACAAATCACCGATCGCGTCGAGCATTTTGTGACGCACAAACTCGTCTTCAAAACGCAGGCCGTCTTCGTTCAGTACGCGATAATCGTCAACAACGATGGCACAATCGAAGCTGCCGCCCAGGCACAGGCCACGGGACTGCAGATATTCGATATCACGCATGAAACCAAACGTACGCGCACGGCTGATCTGGCGCATAAACGCATCAGCAGAGAAGTTCATCGCATAGCGTTGATTGCTGGAATCGATTGCCGGATGGTTGAAATCGATGGTGAAGTCCAGCGAAAAACCATTGTACGGCTTAAATTCAGCCCACTTATCGCCATCTTCGACGCGAACAGTCTCTTTGATGCGAACAAATTTCTTGGCGCAGTTCAGCTCGTCGATACCAGCATCAAGCAGCAGGTAAACAAACGGAGCGGCACTGCCGTCCATGATTGGGATTTCCGGCGCGTTAACTTCGATAACAATGTTATCGATGCCTAAGCCCGCGAGCGCTGCGTTCAGGTGCTCAACAGTTGAAATCCGTACATCATGCTCGTTGACCAGACACGTACAGAGCATGGTATCACGCACAGATTTGGCATCGGCCGGGAAATCTACCGGTGGATTCAAGTCGGTGCGACGATAGATGACCCCGGTGTTGGCCGGCGCAGGGCGTAAGGTCAGGGTGACTTTCTTGCCGGTATGTAAACCGACACCCGTCGCCTGAACGATACGTTTAAGTGTCCTTTGTTTGATCATCGTATTATCTCGCCAAATTATCTATCCAACCGAAGTGTACTATACATTCGGCAGGCCAGTTTAGCACAAAGAGCCTCGCAACCCAAATTCCAGCTAATTCTTAGTCAGCTTGCTTACGCAGGAATGCCGGGATATCCAGATAATCCGGCTCTTTCACGGTTTGTGGCGTATTGTCGTTCACCACTTTGGCCACGGGCTTCTGCTCTTGCGTCAGCGGCGCCATACCATGCTGCTGGTAGCGGTCCATCACTGGCTGTTGAACTTGCTTATTGGTCACGAGGGTGATTTCAGGACGTTTGTCCATACCGATACCGGTAGCAACCACGGTTACACGCAGTTCATCGTTCATATCCGGGTCAAGAGAAGTACCGATAACCACGGTCGCGTTGTCCGAAGCAAATGCACGGATAGTGTTACCTACGGTTTCGAACTCATCCAGACGCAGGTCGAAGCCCGCAGTGATGTTAACCAGCACGCCGCGCGCGCCAGACAGGTCGATATCTTCCAGCAGCGGAGAAGAAATTGCCATTTCGGCCGCTTCTTCCGCACGGTCTTCACCGCTCGCCACGCCAGAACCCATCATTGCGTAGCCCATTTCAGACATCACGGTACGTACGTCTGCAAAGTCCACGTTCATCAGACCCGGACGAGTAATCAGTTCGGCGATACCCTGAACCGCGCCTTTCAGCACATCGTTAGCTGCGCCAAACGCGTCCAGCAGGGAGATACCGCGGCCCAGAACTTTCAGCAGTTTGTCGTTCGGGATTGTGATCAGTGAGTCCACATGTTTGGATAATTCAGTGATCCCCTGCTCCGCAAATGCCATACGCTTCTTGCCTTCAAAGTTGAAAGGCTTGGTCACGACAGCAACGGTCAGAATACCTAAATCTTTAGCCACTTCAGCAACAACCGGCGCTGCACCTGTACCGGTACCACCGCCCATGCCCGCTGCAATAAAGACCATGTCTGCACCTTCCAGCGCCGCACGCAGTGCATCACGATCCTCATCAGCCGCATTACGGCCAACTTCTGGATTAGCGCCAGCTCCCAGTCCTTTGGTGATACCACTACCGATCTGAATCGTCTGCCCAACCGCTGTTTTACGCAGCGCCTGTGCATCGGTATTTACCGCGAAAAATTCAACACCTTCAATGCGCTCACGCACCATGTGTTCAACAGCATTACCGCCGCCGCCGCCGACGCCGATGACTTTAATCACCGCGTCGTTGGTAAGTTCCATTGGTTCAAACATAGTTTCTCTCCGATATGTGCCTGTCGCCTGAGGCCGTAATCACCGCCGGCCTCATAAAAATTAAAATTCTTTTCGCAGCCAACTATTGAGTCGCTTGATCCACGAGCCAACAGATGCTGTAACACGTTTTTCAACTTCCGCTTCACCGTTAAGATGTGACTCTTTCCCGTAATGAAGCAATCCCACTGCCGTTGAATAATACGGCTCCTGAGCGTAATCCGTTAAACCGGTGATATTCAGCGGCGCGCCGATACGCACCTGCGTATGAAACACGCGTTGAGCGCAGGCAGCAAGACCTTCGATCTGCGCCGCGCCACCGGTTAATACAATGCCCGCAGCCAGGTGATGCTTTACGCCTTGTTGGCGAAGCTTTTCCTGCAGCTGCAATATCTCTTCGTTGACCAGGTTGAGCAGCTCGGTATAGCGCGGCTCAATCACCTCCGCCAGCGTCTGACGTTGCAGACTACGCGGCGGACGACCACCTACACTCGGCACTTCCACGCTCTCGTCTTTACCGACGATGGAACCCAGCGCGCAGCCATGACGAACTTTAATCGCTTCGGCGTCGCTTGGCGGTGTGCCAAAGGCATAAGCGATATCACTGGTCACGACATTGCCAGCATAAGGAATTACCTTGGTGTGACGCAATGCCCCGCCAGTATAAACGGCGATATCCATTGTACCACCACCGATATCGACGACGCAGACGCCCAGTTCTCGTTCGTCTTCCGTCAATACCGAATAACTTGATGCCAGTCCGGCAAATATCAGTTGGTCAACTTTCAGGCCACAACGTTCAACGGCTTTCACAATGTTTTTTGCCATATCGTTGTGACATGTGATCAGGTGCACTTTTGCCTGCATACGCACGCCAGAAAGTCCTACCGGATTTTTGATCCCTTCCTGATAGTCAATCGCATACTCTTGCGGGATCACATGCAGCACACGATGTTCATCACGCACGCGCACCGATTTCGCGGTATGGACGACATTTTCTACATCTTCTTGTGTCACTTCTTCTTCAGAAATAGGCACCATACCAATTTCATTCTGGCAGCTGATGTGCTTACCAGAAAGCGCCAGATATACCGAAGAGATCTGACAATCTGCCATCAATTCTGCCTGGTCAATGGCGCGCTGTACGCACTTGACCACGGATTCGAGGTCGTTCACCCCGCCTTTATCCATACCACGTGACGGGCAGCTGCCCACACCAATGATATTGACCATACCGTCGGGCAGAACTTCCCCTACTAAAGCGGCAACCTTCGCGGTACCAATCTCCAGTCCTACTACCAGTTTTCTGTCCGTCGCCTTGATCATTGTTGTTCTGCCTGTGCCTGATTTTGTTGCTGAGTAGATTCCTCTGGTGGCAAGGGCGCCCAGCCGACTGCCGCACCAGAGTCATAACGCAAATCAACGTAGCTAATCCGTTTGCCATCGGTTTGCGCCTGCTGCTGTAAAACCGGATAAAGTTCTACAAAGCGAGCCAAACGTTTCATCGTATCGCCCCGGCCAAGATTGAGCTTAATATCGTTATTCAGCGTCAACTGCCAGGAACGCCGCGCGGTCATCGCCGCTTCCTTCAGAGTAAATCTGTCCTTTGCCAGCATCTGCCCCATTTCGCGATAGCCCTGCAACACTTCATTTGCGCTGCCTTCCGGACCATACAACATTGGGAGCACCTGCTTGCTGGTGCGATCTGGCGGAACGCTGAAGGTGTTTCCTTCAGCGTCAACCATATGCTGATCATTCCAACGCGCAATCGGCACATATTCAACCAGATGAATCTTCAATTCATCAGGCCACTGCTTTCTGACGCTCACCTGCTTAATCCACGGCAGGCGTTGTTCAATTTGCGTCTGGATGATGTTTACATCCTGGGTCATAAAGGTACCTGGCTCACCCAATGCCAGGATCGACTGCCGGATATCGTCATTACGCGTGTAATGGCGTTCACCGGTCAACACCAGCTTTGAGAGCGGCAGGCGTTGCGCATCTTCCATCCAGCCCAACACGACCCAGCCGCTCACCAACACTGTCGTTAAAACGGTCAGCAGGAAAAGGATCCCCGCCAGACGCGTTCCATTATTGCGGTGAGAAGAAATCTCTTCTTCACTGTTTCGCGTGTTCAGAGCAGCCTGCGACATATTAGTCCGCCAGTTCCAGAATTCGTACTACCAACTGCGAGAAGCTCATACCCGCCTGACGTGCCGCCATTGGCACCAGACTGTGACTGGTCATACCCGGTGAGGTATTAGCTTCCAGCAGATAAAACTGTCCATCACTGTCCAGCATGACGTCTATACGCCCCCATCCTTTGCATCCTAAAGTCGTCCATGCTTTCAGCACTAATGCCTGCAAATTTGCCTCTTGAGCCACTTCTAAACCTGCCGGGCAGAAATACTGTGTCTCATCAGAGAGATACTTCGCCTCATAATCATAGAAGGTTCCAGCGGGTTGAATACGTATTGACGGTAAAATTTCTTCACCGAGTATCGCAACCGTGAACTCCGGCCCACTTAGCCATTTTTCAATCAATACTTCTTCATCGTGCTGAAATGCCAATCTTAATGCATCTTGCAGAGCATTTTCTGCTACTACTTTTGACATTCCCACACTGGAACCTTCGCGGCTCGGCTTGACGATAAGCGGCAAACCTAAGGCAGAAATTTCTGCTAACTGCTTATCACTAATGCCTTTTTCAAACTCTGCGCGGGTTAATGCTACCCACGGCGCTACCGGTAAACCAGCGCCCTGCCAAAGCAGTTTGCTGCGTAGTTTATCCATTGAAAGCGCAGATGCCATCACTCCACTGCCGGTATAAGGCAAGCCCATCAGCTCGAGCATACCCTGCAGCGTGCCATCTTCACCACCGCGACCGTGCAGAGCGATAAACACTTTCTGAAAGCCCATCGACTTCAGTTGCGTTACGTCGATTTCTTTCGGGTCGACAGGATACGCGTCAATACCGCCTTCACGCAGCCCAGCTAACACTGCCGCTCCAGAATTCAGAGAAACTTCCCGCTCTGCGGAGGTCCCGCCCAACAGGACCGCGATTTTATCAGTCATGTTGCTCTTCCTCCGTAGTTTGCGGCTTCAGTTTGATTTCAGCTAAAGATCGGGCAATTTTTCCGATATTTCCTGCCCCCTGAACGAGGATCAGGTCGTTACCAGTTAATACTGGTGCTAACATCTCGGCCACCTGCGCCGGGTCCGGCACCAGAATCGGATCAATTTTCCCACGGCCACGGATTGTACGACACAACGAACGACTGTCCGCTCCCGGAATAGGTGCTTCGCCTGCCGGATACACTTCCAGCATCAGCAGGGTATCCACCTGCGTCAGCACATTGGCAAAATCATCATACAGGTCGCGCGTACGGGTGAAACGGTGCGGCTGAAACAGCATCACCAGGTTTTTATCCGACCAACCTGCACGCGCCGCTTTAATAGTCGCGTCCACTTCGGTCGGGTGGTGACCATAGTCATCAACCAGCATTGCCGTACCGCTTTTACCATTCACGGGTTCCAATGGAAATTCACCAAGGAAATCAAAGCGACGTCCGGTCCCCTGGAAACTCTCCAGCGCACGCAAAATAGCCTCGTCTTCAATCCCCTCTTCCGTGGCGACCGCAACGGCAGCGGCAGCATTCAGGGCATTGTGACGACCTGGCGCATTCAGTGTAACGCGCATTGGCTCTTTGTCCTGACGCAGCAGCGTAAAGTGTCCCTGCGGGCCAATCTGCTGATAATCTTCCACACGCACGTCAGCATCTTCGCTGAAGCCATAAGTGGTGGTTTGACGGCCTACACGCGGTAACAATTCGCGAATTACCGGATCGTCAACACACATCACCGCACGACCGTAAAACGGCAAGTTGTGCAGAAAATTAATAAAGGTCTGTTTTAAATTCTCAAAGTCGCCCTGGTAGGTATCCATATGGTCGGCTTCGATATTAGTGACAATCGCTACCATCGGTTGCAGATGCAGGAACGACGCATCGCTTTCATCCGCTTCAGCAATCAGGTAACGACCGTGCCCTAAACGTGCATGAACACCCGCCGCTTTTACCAGCCCACCGTTCACGAAGGTCGGGTCGAGGCCCGCTTCTGCGTAGATGCTGGAAACCATCGCGGTGGTTGTGGTTTTGCCATGCGTCCCGGCAATGGCGATGCCATGACGAAAACGCATTAATTCAGCCAGCATTTCAGCACGACGAATAACCGGAATACGAGCCTCGTGGGCAGCAACAATTTCCGGGTTATCGGCGGAAATCGCGCTGGAAACGACGACCACACTGGCATCACGCACGTTTTCCGGGCGATGGTTGAAGTAAATCGTCGCTCCCAGATTCGTTAACTGTTGCGTGACTGGGTTTGGCGCTAAATCGGAACCACTGATCTGATACCCTTCATTGGCCAGAACTTCGGCAATACCGCCCATACCGGCACCACCGATGCCGACAAAGTGTATGTGCCGAACGCGACGCATTTCAGGCACGATGTAACGCAGTTTTGCCAATTGTTGTGTATTCATTCTTTACGCCATTAACTTCTCAAATTCATACGATGCAAAAGGCATCGCTACGATTACGCCCGGGCAGCCCGACTCACTTCATTTGCCACTCGCTCGGTGGCATCCGGAATGGATGCAGCTCGGGCGCGTTCTGCCATGGTTAATAAGGTTTCTCGCGACCACCCGGCCAGGGTGTTGGCGACGGCATCCACAGTAAGCTGCGGCTGCTCGATAATTTTGGCTGCGCCCGCTTTTTCCAGCGGCAGCGCATTCCAGTACTGTTGGCGGTCTTTATGTTGAAACGGCACAAACAACGCCGGTAGCCCTGCCGCAGCGATTTCACTCACCGTCAACGCGCCAGAGCGGCAAACGACGACATCCGCCCACGCATAGGCCGCCGCCATATCATCAATAAATTCCGTCACTTTATGCTGCGGTTGCCCCGCTTCGGCATAAGCCTGTTCAACGGTTTGTTGCGAACCTTTGCCGCTCTGATGCCAGATAGTGACTGAATCACCCAGCTTTGCTGCAACCTGCGGCATTGTCTGGTTAAGAATGCGCGCCCCCTGGGAACCACCCACAACCAGAACGCGAACCGGACCTTCACGGCCAGCCATACGCTGCTGTGGCAACGGCAGTGCCAGCACATCAGTACGCACCGGGTTACCAACAACTTCGGCATCAGGGAAAGCCCCCGGAAACGCCTGCATCACTTTGGTAGCAATTTTTGCCAGCCATTTATTGGTCAAGCCAGCAATGCCGTTTTGTTCGTGAAGTACGACCGGAATGCCTAACGACCATGCTGCCAGACCACCAGGCCCGGAAACATAGCCGCCCATACCGAGAACCACATTGGGCTTGTAAGCTTTCATAATCGCCCGCGCCTGACGCCAGGCGTTAAAGATCCGCAGCGGAGCCGCGAGCAACGCTTTAATACCCTTGCCGCGCAGACCAGAAATGCGAATAAAGTCGATCTCGATACCGTGCTTCGGCACTAAGTCCGCTTCCATACGATCGGCAGTACCCAGCCAGCGAACTTGCCACCCCTGGGCCATTAAATGGTGCGCAACAGCCAGTCCCGGGAACACATGCCCGCCAGTACCGCCTGCCATCACCATTAATCGCTTCCCTTTACCACTCATCGAGAACCTCGTACAAACGCCTGCGCTTTCTCCAGACGTGTTTCATAATCAATACGTAACAGCATCATGATGGCTGTCGACATAATCAGTAAGCTCGAACCACCGTAACTGATCAGCGGTAATGTCAGACCTTTAGTTGGCAACATCCCCGCTGCCGCGCCTACGTTAACCAGCGCCTGGAAGCTAAACCAGATACCTATTGAACAGGCGAGAAAACCGGAAAAACGGTGGTCAATTTCTAACGCTTTACGGCCAATCGACATCGCACGAAAAGCGACGAAGAATACCATTAAAAGTGCTAGCACCACACCGACATAACCCAATTCTTCGCCGATAATGGCGAAAATGAAGTCAGTGTGCGCTTCTGGCAGATACTCCAGTTTTTGTACCGAATTGCCTAAACCTTGCCCCCACAGTTCGCCACGACCAAACGCCATCAGGGATTGCGTTAACTGATAGCCGCTACCGAAGGGATCTTCCCACGGGTTCCAGAACGCAGTAACACGGCGGATACGGTACGGTTCGGCGAGGATCAGCAACACAACTGCTGAAATCCCCATGCCGATAATGGCAATGAACTGCCACAATTTAGCCCCCGCCAGGAACAACATCGCCAGTGTGGTGACGAACAGTACGACTACTGTACCAAGGTCTGGCTGTGCCAGCAGTAACACTGCCAGCACCAGAATTACGCCCATCGGTTTCAGGAAGCCGCGCAGGTTGTTGCGTACTTCGTCGCCTTTGCGCACCAGATAGTTGGCGATGTAACAAAACAGCGACAGCTTGGTCAACTCCGCAGGCTGAATACGCAGCAGGCCGAGATCGATCCAACGTGATGCCCCTTTAACTGAGCTACCTACCACCAGCACGATCATCAGCAGGATGATTGATCCAAGCAGCATCGTGGCGCTGTAACGTTGCCAGAACTCCATCGGCAGACGCAGCGTAATGATCGCCAGAATGAATGCCAGGATCAGATAGACGCCATCACGCTTCGCGAAGAAAAACGGATCGTTGGTTAAGCGCTGCCCAATGGGCATTGACGCCGAAGTCACCATGATAAAGCCGATCGCCGCGAGGCCGAAGGTCAGCCAAAGCAAGGTGCGATCGTACATGATCAGGCTGTCGGTATCTTTTTCCCGCGAGCCCATCACCCAGCCTTTAAGCGCCGTGGAGATCCAGACCAGGATACTGAGTCCTGGCAGGCGCGGCATTTTCAGGCGAGGGAGAGATAAACGCATCAACCTAACTCCTTCGCCAGACGGGCGAACTCATTGCCCCGTTGTTCAAAGTTCTTGAACTGATCGAGGCTGGCACAGGCTGGTGACAACAGCACCATATCCCCTGGCTGCACACGTGGCGCCAGCAAGAGCATCGCCTGCTCCATGGTTTCGGTTTGCTCTGCCACTTCCGGGCGCAGTGCCGCTAACTGGGCGCCATCACGACCAAAACAGTACAAACGCACGTTGTCGCCATTCAGATAGCGCGCCAGTGGACTGAAATCCGCCGATTTGCCATCACCGCCCAGCAATAAATGCAGCGTACCGTCTACCTGCAAGCCGTTCAGCGCCGCCTCTGTACTCCCGACGTTGGTGGCTTTCGAATCGTTAATCCAGCGTACGCCGTTATGCTCCAGCACCACTTCAAAACGATGCGGCAGACCAGTGAACGTGGTTAACGCTTTCAGGCTGCTGGCGCGCGGTAACCCTGCGGCATCAGCCAGCGCCAGCGCTGCCAGCGCATTGGTATAGTTATGTTGCCCGGAAAGTTTCATCTCTTTCACGTTCAACACTTTCTCGCCTTTCACCCGCAGCCAGGTTTCGCCCTGCTGATGATTCAGGTGGTAGTCACCCATGTTGACGCCAAAGCTGACGCAACGTTCATCCGCACCGCGAATCGGCATCGTTAAGGCATCATCGGCATTGACGACACAAACTTTCGCATTTTCGTAAATGCGCAGTTTTGCCGCACGATATTGCTGCAATCCAAACGGATAGCGATCCATATGATCTTCAGTCACGTTCAGAATGGTCGCCGCCACCGCCTGTAAGCTGGAGGTGGTTTCCAGCTGGAAGCTCGACAGTTCCAGCACGTACAGTTCGCACTCGGCATCCAGCAACATCAACGCAGGCAGGCCAATGTTGCCACCCACGCCGACGTTAACACCTGCTGCTTTCGCCATTTCGCCCACTAAAGTGGTGACAGTGCTTTTGCCGTTAGAACCGGTGATCGCCACAATCGGTGCCTGCGCTTCGCGGCAGAACAGTTCGATATCGCCAACAATTTCAATTCCGGCATCGGCAGCGGCGCTTAAAGATGGATGCGCCAGCGCAATACCGGGGCTGGCGACGATCAGATCGGCTGCCATCAGCCACTCGTCATTAAGACCGCCAGTGTGACGTTCCACCGCTTCGGGTAATTTATCCAGGCCAGGCGGTGTCATACGTGTATCCATAACGCGCGGCGTCACGCCCCGAGCAAGGAAAAAGTCCACGCAGGAAAGCCCGGTGAGGCCCAGGCCGATAATAACGACATTTTTACCCTGGTAATCAGCCATGATTA
Organism: Escherichia sp. E4930; assembly: GCF_005845405.1. Classification (NCBI taxonomy): domain Bacteria; kingdom Pseudomonadati; phylum Pseudomonadota; class Gammaproteobacteria; order Enterobacterales; family Enterobacteriaceae; genus Escherichia; species Escherichia sp. E4930. Next base: position 32,412 of record NZ_VCDZ01000014.1, read on the forward strand.
ACGTACCTTCAGCGTTGCCAGACCAATCAGGACCAGCATCAGCGAAATAATCCAGAAGCGCACAATGACGCGCGGTTCCGGCCAACCTTTCAGTTCATAGTGGTGATGAATCGGCGCCATGCGGAAAATACGTTGCCCGCGCAGTTTAAAGGAACCGACCTGCAAAATAACCGACAGGGTTTCAACCACAAACACACCGCCCATAATCACCAGCAGGAATTCCTGACGCAGCAGCACAGCGATAATGCCCAGCGCGCCGCCTAATGCCAGAGAACCGACATCGCCCATAAAGACCTGCGCCGGATAGGTGTTAAACCACAAAAAGCCCAGCCCAGCCCCGACTATCGCGGTGCAGACAATAACCAGTTCCCCAGCATGCCGCAGATACGGTATATGCAAGTAGCTGGCAAAGTTCATGTTGCCGGTTGCCCACGCCACCAGCGCAAAACCACCGGCGACAAATACGGTCGGCATAATCGCCAGCCCGTCGAGGCCATCGGTCAGGTTTACCGCGTTACCGGTCCCCACAATGACGAAGTAAGCCAGCAGGATGTAGAACAGCCCCAGCTGCGGCATCACATCTTTAAAGAACGGCACCACCAGCTGCGTTGCTGGCGTGTCTTTCCCGGCAAGATACAGCGCAAAGGCGACGCCCAGCGCGATCACCGACATCCAGAAATACTTCCAGCGCGCAATCAGGCCCTTGGTATCTTTACGCACCACTTTGCGATAGTCGTCGACAAAACCAATGATGCCGTAACCCACCAGCACCACAAGTACGCACCAGACGTACGGGTTGGAGGGGTAAGCCCACAGCAGTACGGAGATCACAATCGCCGTCAGGATCATTATCCCGCCCATGGTCGGCGTACCGCGCTTACTAAAGTGCGATTCCGGGCCATCGTTACGAACGACCTGACCAAAGGAGAGTTTTTGCAAATGGGCAATCATACGCGGGCCCATCCACAATGAGATGAACAGCGCGGTCAGCAGGCTGACGATGGCGCGAAACGTCAGATAGGAAAAGACGTTAAAGCCGGAATAATATTTGACCAAATGTTCGGCCAGCCAAACTAGCATGTCCCATTCTCCTGTAAAGCGCGTACCACCTCTTCCATGGCGGCACTACGTGAACCCTTAACTAAAATCGTAATCACCTGTTGCTCTGCAATCAGTGATTTAAGACGCGCAATTAACGCGGATTTATCAGCAAAATGTTCGCCAACGCCGCTGGCGGTGCTGATAGCATGGCTTTGTTTACCCACGCTTAACACGCGGTCAATACCAGCCGCCTTCGCCGCTTCGCCCACCTGTACATGGCAGGCTTCGCTTTCAGCGCCCAGTTCCGCCATATCGCCCACCACCAGCACGCGGTAGCCAGGCATTTCAGCCAGAACCTGGACTGCTGCGGTCATTGAACCGACATTGGCGTTGTAGGAGTCGTCAAGCAGCAACTGGTTTTCCGCCAGTTGAATGGGGAACAGACGCCCGGGAACGGCTTTCAGATTTGCCAGCCCCGCTTTGATAGCATCAAGCGTTGCGCCCACGGACATGGAGAGCGCGGCGGCTGCCAGCGCATTCGCAATATTGTGACGCCCCGGTAGCGGTAGCAGAACATCGACGCTACCCGTTGGGGTTTGTAGCGTAAATTCCGTACCGTGCGAAGTCACATGGATATTGGTGGCGGTGAAATCGCTGTTGGCGGCATTGGGTGAGAAACGCCACACTTTGCGTGAGCCAATTACGCTCTGCCAGTTCAGCCAGTCGTTGTTGTCGGCATTCATAATGGCGATACCGTTTTCCGGCAGGCCGGTAAAGATTTCGCCTTTCGCTTTTGCCACGCCAGCCAAAGAACCGAAACCTTCCAGATGCGCCGCCGCCAGGTTGTTGACCAGCGCCGCTTCTGGGCGAGTCAGGCTAACGGTCCAGGCAATTTCGCCCTGATGGTTCGCGCCAAGCTCAATTACCGCGTAATCGTATTCCGGCGTTAAGCGCAGCAGCGTCATTGGCACGCCGATGTCGTTGTTGAGATTGCCCGCGGTATAAAGCGTATTGCCGCACTGGCTTAAAATCGCCGCCGTCATCTCTTTAACGGAGGTTTTACCGGAGGAACCGGTCAGAGCAACCACGCGCGCCGGAACTTGCTGGCGTACCCATGCAGCCAGTTCACCGAATGCCAGACGCGTGTCTTTAACGATTAACTGCGGCAGGTCGATATCCAGTGGACGGCTGACCAGTAGTGCGCCCGCGCCGCCAGCTTTCGCCTGGTCGGCAAAATCGTGGGCATCGAAACGTTCGCCTTTCAGGGCAACAAACAGGCAGCCCGGCGTCAGTTTTCGCGTGTCAGTGGTTACAGCATCAAGGGTGATATCTGCCCCTTTTAGTTCACCGTTGAGAATATCGGTAAGTTGGCTAAGGGTTACGCTAATCATGCGATCACCCCCAGCAGACGCGCTACCGTGACGCGATCGGAGTAGTCCAGGCGCTGATTGCCAACAATCTGGTAATCTTCATGGCCTTTGCCCGCGACCAGCACCACATCGTTCTCTTTAGCCTGCATAACGGCGCAAGTCACCGCTTCGGCGCGGCCTTCCATCACTTTGGCATGTCCGGCATCTAACATTCCCGCCAGAATATCGTTGATGATGGCGCGCGGTTCTTCGGTACGCGGGTTATCGTCAGTTACTACCGCCACGTCAGCAAACTCTTCAGCAATCGCCCCCATCAGTGGACGCTTGCCTTTATCACGATCGCCGCCACAGCCGAAGACGCACCACAGCTTGCCTGCACAGTGAAGACGTGCAGCCTGCAAGGCTTTTTCCAGTGCATCCGGGGTGTGAGCGTAATCCACAACCACCGTCGGTTTGCCCGGTGCAGTAAACACTTCCATACGTCCACAAACCGGTTGCAGACGCGCGGCGGTTTTCAGCAGGTCAGCCAGCGGATACCCCAGTGCCAGCAGCGTCGCCAGCGCGAGCAGCAGGTTGCTGACGTTAAAAGCGCCCATCAGATGACTTTCAATTTCCCCATCGCCCCAGCTTGAACTAAAGCGAATGGTTGCGCCGCTGTCGTGATAGTTCACGTTGGTCGCTTTCAACCAGCGGCCATGACAGTTCAGATTGATATGGTCTTCCATCGACACCGCAACTGCATCCGGCAGTTTTGCCAGCCAGCGACGGCCTACTTCGTCATCGGCGTTGACTATCGCCTGACCGCAATGATGTTCAGAATAAAGCAGCCATTTTGCGGCTTCGTAATGTTCCATATCACCGTGATAATCAAGGTGATCGCGGCTTAAGTTGGTAAAGACCGACGCCGCGAATTTCAATGCTGCCACACGGTGTTGTACCAGCCCATGGGAGGAAACTTCCATTGCGCAAAAAGTCGCGCCCTGCTCCACCAGCCCCGCCAGCTCATGCTGAACGTCGACTGCCGAACCGGTCGTGTTTTCCGTCGGAATAACTTTACCCAGCAGGCCGTTACCTACGGTACCCATCACCGCGCTGGTTTCACCAAGCAACTGACTCCACTGCGCCAGAAGCTGGGTCGTGGTGGTTTTGCCGTTGGTACCCGTTACGCCCACGAGACGTAAATTGTCAGAGGGTTCATGGTAAAAGCGGCCCGCCAGCGCTGATAAACGCTCATTGAGCTGGCTGAGATAGATGACCGGTACGCCGTGCATTTCACGGATTTCACCATCGGTCGCCTCATCTTTCGCCTCTGCAATAATGGCAGCCACACCTTGCGCTATCGCCTGCGGGATATATCGACGCCCGTCCGCCTGATGACCTACTACAGCTACAAAAAGATCGCCCGACGCAGCCACACGGCTGTCGAGTGTCATCTCTCGCAGTGCTCGCGAAGGTGCGTTTGGCACCCACGGAGCAAGAAGGTCGCGCAAATTACGATCTGCCACCTGTCCCCTCGCCTTGATTAATCACAAATTCGTTTTTATCACCCGTTGTCAGCGCATCCGGTTCGATGTTCATGGTGCGCAATACGCCGCCCATGATGGCACCAAAGACCGGCGCGGAAACGGCGCCGCCGTAGTATTTACCCGCCTGCGGATCGTTGATAACAACAACCAGCGCGAAGCGCGGCTGACTCGCAGGCGCAACGCCTGCGGTATAAGCAATATATTTATTGATGTAGCGACCATCCGGCCCGACCTTTTTCGCGGTACCGGTTTTAATTGCGATACGATAGCCTTTAATCGCCGCCTTCACGCCACCGCCGCCCGGTAGTGCCACGCTTTCCATCATATGCACCACAGTGCGGACAATGGATTCCGGGAAGACACGTTCACCAGGAACCGGGGGGTCAACCTTGGTAATCGACAGCGGGCGATAGATGCCATAGCTGCCGATGGTTGCGTAGACTCGCGCTAACTGTAACGGTGTTACCATTAGCCCGTAGCCGAAAGAGAAGGTGGCCCTCTCTATGTCAGACCACCGTTGTTTTTGAGGATATAAGCCACTGCGTTCTCCGACCAACCCCAAATTGGTCGCTTTTCCCAACCCAAAACGAGAGTAAGTATCTACTAACGCTGAGGACGGCATCGCTAACGCCAGCTTGGAAACACCGACGTTACTCGACTTCTGTAATACCCCGGTCAGGTTAATTCGCTATAGCGCGCCACGTCTTTAATTTCGTGGCCGTTAATTCGATAAGGAACGGTATTAAGCACCGAGTTTTCCCGCACCACACCACGTTGCAACGCGGTCATCACCACCATCGGTTTGACAGTAGAGCCCGGTTCAAACACGTCGGTAATGGTACGGTTACGCATCGCCTCTTTTGGCGTGCCACTCAGATTGTTGGGGTTGTAAGACGGGCTGTTGGCCATCGCCAGCACTTCGCCGGTGTTGACATCCACCAGCACGGCGCTGCCGGATTCAGCCTTGTTAAAGGCCACGGCGTTGTTCAGTTCGCGATAAACCAGCGCCTGCAAGCGTTCATCAATACTCAACGCCAGGTTGTGCGCCGCCTGGCTGTCGGTAGAAGAAATATCTTCGATTACACGGCCATAGCGGTCTTTACGCACAATACGTTCGCCCGGTTGCCCGGTAAGCCATTTATCAAAACTTTTCTCGACACCCTCAATCCCCTGGCTATCGACGTTGGTAAAGCCAATGAGGTGAGCGGTCACTTCGCCAGACGGGTAGTAACGGCGAGATTCTTCGCGCAGATGAATCCCCGGCAGCTTCAGTTTTTTGATGTATTCAGCCATGTCAGGGTTAACCTGACGCGCCAGATAGATAAAGCGCCCTTTCGGGTTGGCATTAATGCGGGCGGAAAGTTGATCCAGCGGAATATTGAGCGCGTTAGCCAGCGCCTTCCAACGGTCGCCGACGCTGATGCCACCGGCTTCATGCACTTCTTTCGGGTCGGCCCAGATCGCTTTTACTGGCACACTTACTGCTAACGGGCGACCAGAACGGTCGGTAATCATGCCGCGGGAGGTGGAGACTTGCTGAACGCGAAGAGAGCGCATGTCGCCCTCTTTCACCAGCATATCCGGGGAGATTACCTGCAACCAGGCAACGCGCCCCAGCAGGAAAGCCAGTGCCAATAAAATACAGCCGCATAACAACGCAAAACGCCAACTGATAAAGTTGGCATGTTCTTCCTGACGTTTTGGTTTCTGCGTTTTCGCCGCTGCTTTCATGCGTCGCGTTTATCCTTATTTTTGCACTACGATATTTTCTTGTGATGGATCAACATGCTGCATTTGCAGCTTCTCCGTGGCGATCCGTTCCACCCGGCTATGGTCGCCGAGCGCATTCTCTTCAAGAATGAGGTTGCGCCATTCAATGTCTAAAGCGTCTCGCTCCAGCACCAGTTGTTCGCGCTGAGCGGTGAGCAAACGGGTATGGTGCGCCGTGGTCACCACAGTCACCGCCGTCAAAATAATGCAAATGAACAGGCAGAGCGGCAGCTTCCCAAACCGCAAAAGATCGTCACCGATAACGCCAGGCAAGGCATGGCGCTCGTGGCTTCCCATCGATCCTTTAACTTTGCTGAGGGCTTCTGTCACTCTGCTGATCATGCGTTCGTCCTCTCTGCAATACGCAGAACTGAACTACGGGCACGAGGGTTCTCTGCCACCTCTTCTTCGCCCGGCATCAACTTACCTAGTGCTCGCAACTGACGGCCACCCAGTTTTTTGAGCTGCTCTTCAGTCATCGGTAACCCTGCCGGAACTTGTGGACCGCGACTGTTTTCACGCATAAAGCGTTTCACAATACGATCTTCCAGCGAATGAAAACTGATGATCGAAAGCCGCCCGCCTGGGGCCAGCACGTTAAGCGAGCTTTTTAGCGCCTGCTCTATCTCCTCCAGTTCACTGTTCACCCAAATGCGCACCGCCTGGAAGGTACGGGTCGCGGGATGTTTGAATTTGTCTTTCACCGGCGTTGCGGCAGCAACGACTTCTGCCAGTTCTTTAGTGCGGGTCATCGGCTGTTCGCGGTTACGCTCGACAATGGCGCGTGCAATACGTTTAGCAAAACGCTCTTCGCCATAGGTTTTTAATACCCAGGCAATATCGGATTCTTCTGCGGTTTGTAGCCATTCGGCGGCAGACTGACCGCGCGTCGGGTCCATACGCATGTCCAACGGGCCATCGCGCATAAAGGAAAAACCGCGTTCAGCATCATCGAGTTGCGGTGAAGAGACGCCAAGATCGAGCAGAATGCCGTCGATCTTGCCGATAAGATCGCGCTCGGCGACATATTCGCCCAGCGCAGAGAAAGGTCCATGAATGATGGAGAAGCGCGGATCATCAATAGTCTTCGCGACGGCAATAGCCTGCGGGTCGCGATCGATTGCCAACAAGCGTCCCGTTTCGCCAAGTTGCGAAAGAATCAGACGTGAGTGACCACCGCGACCAAAAGTTCCATCAATGTAGATACCGTCAGGACGGATATTGAGGCCATTTACGGCTTCGTCCAGCAGTACCGTGGTATGTTTATAGTTTTCCATCATTTTATAGAGACAAGTCCTGCAGTCGCTCCGACAAGTTTTCGGTAACAGACTGTTCAGCGTCGATATCTTCCCTGACCTGTTGATGCCAGGTCGTTTCATCCCACAGTTCGAACTTATTGAACTGCCCGACCAACATCACTTCTTTCGTCAGCCCGGCATGCTGCCGCAACACAGGCGCGATTAATAATCGACCTGCGCTATCCAGCTGACACTCACTGGCATGCCCTAACAGAAGGCGTTGAACACGACGTTCAACAGGGTTCATGCTCGAAAGACGCGATAATTTGTGCTCGATAATTTCCCATTCAGGAAGGGGGTAAAGCAGCAGGCACGGGTGATGAATGTCAATGGTACACACCATTTGACCGGCAGCGCTCCCGAGCAGTTCTTCCCGATAACGGGTAGGCACCGATAAGCGCCCTTTACTGTCGAGATTGACTAACGTTGCTCCCCGGAACATGCCAGTCTCCCCCCGATTACCACTTTATCCCACAAATTCCCACTAAAAGGAGTTTACGGAGCGGAGGAAAAGCTTGTCAAGCCAGGAACATTCCTTACCGAAGCAAAAAACCCAATGTTTACGGCTAATATCTGCATTGTTTAAAAATCGCACAACAAACGAAGCAAATTAACGTCATGAATAGTTGTAAGAAAAAATCCCATTCATCATTACCGTTTTAAAAACGACTCGATTTTCCTTAATGGAAATATAAAGTGTCAGTTTGCGACGCGAGCGGCATTTTAGGACATATCTCCCCCGGATAACAGTCCCTGTTGCACGTGCGCCATGCCTGATGCCAGCGACTTTGGACAAAAGTTTAGAAAAGTGTTTGTTTAATCGGCAATTGCCGATTTGCTTGTAACAAAATAATGCAATTGCAATCTACCGTTACGAGTTAATTATCATTCAGCGCAGCGAATGGAGTTAATTGGCAGGATATTCAGGAGGGCTTATGGATAATTGTCCAGAATAGTCTTATTTACATTATGGATATCGATGTCCAATTACGTACTCAATGCGCCAGAGGTAAAATCCACTGGCGCATCTTTCCGTAATGTTTATCTACGGCTTAGTACACCACGACGATAAAGATTACGTTTAATGCGTGTTAAGCCTGGTTTTGGTTTGCGCGGCTCGTCCAGACTGGCGAGCACAATCTCCAGTACGCGTTCCGCAACGTCGCGATGACGCTGGGCTACCGCCAATACCGGACACTGTAAGAAGTCGAGCAATTCGTTGTCACCAAAGGTCGCAATCGCCAAATCAGAAGGCAGTTTGCCATCGCGGCGCAGCGTGACATCCATAACGCCTTGCAACAACGCAAATGAGGTGGTGAACAGCGCCTGCGGCATCGGATGCGTTTCCAGCCATTTTTCGAACAACTGGGCAGCGGTTTCTCGCTCATAACTGTTGGCATAAAGGAAATGCACTTCGCGTGGATCATCTTTCCAGGCGGTACGGAAACCCTGCTCGCGCAGGAAGCTGACAGAAAGCTCCGGCAACGCGCCAAGATAAAGCACCGTCTCAGCAGGAAACTTACGTAACTCTTCGGCCAGCATTTCTGCATCATCCTGGTCGGCACCAACCACGCTGGTGAAGTGTTCACGATCGAGGGCGCGATCCAGCGCGACAATCGGGAACGGGTCGTTAGCCCAGCGTTGATAAAAAGGATGCTCCGGCGGCAGCGACGTCGAAACAATGATGGCATCGACCTGACGCTGCAAAAGATGCTCAATACAGCGCATTTCGTTGTCTGGCTGATCTTCTGAGCAGGCAATCAGCAGTTGATAACCCCGTTGCCGCGCCTGACGTTCAAGATAATTAGCGATACGGGTGTAACTTGTGTTCTCCAGATCGGGGATCACAAGACCAATCGAACGTGTGCGTCCAGCACGAAGCCCAGCAGCCACGGCATTTGGGTGGTAATTGTGCTCACGCACCACTGCCATGACTTTTTCAACGGTTTTGTCGCTCACACGGTATTGCTTCGCTTTGCCGTTAATAACATAGCTTGCAGTGGTCCGCGACACTCCCGCCAGCCGAGCGATTTCATCCAGTTTCACAATTGCCCCTTGAGTAAAATGTAAAAACCATACCCATTGTACTGGCATGGGTTAAATTCATTAACATCTAAGCGCAGAAAATTAACTGCGGCAACTGCTTTTATTCCAGGTTCCCACTGAATTCGCAAAAAAAGCCCAACGTGACATGTTGGGCTGTAAATTGCGCATTGAGATCATTCTCAACGCATTATTTTATCGCCGCGCGAAAGTCCTACTACACCGGAACGAGCGACCTCCACAATTTTCGCCACATCGCGAATCGATGCTAAAAATGCATCAAGCTTATCGCTGGTTCCCGCCAATTGAACGGTATAAAGCGATGGCGTGACATCAATGATTTGCCCACGGAATATTTCCGTATTGCGCTTCACTTCGTCACGTCCGTAGCCACTGGCCTGAATTTTCACCAGCATGATTTCCCGCTCAACATGCGCCCCCTGCCCCAGTTCGCTAACACGCAGCACATCGACCAGCTTATGTAATTGCTTTTCAATCTGCTCCAACACTTTTTCATCGCCCACGGTCTGGATAGTCATACGCGATAATGTCGGATCGTCGGTTGGCGCAACGGTCAGGCTTTCAATGTTATAGCCCCGTTGGGAAAAGAGGCCGATCACGCGGGATAACGCGCCTGATTCATTTTCGAGTAATACGGATAATATCCGGCGCATAATCAGGTTCTCTCCGTTTTGCTTAACCACATTTCATCCATTCCGCCGCCACGAATCTGCATCGGGTAGACGTGCTCGCTGCCATCAACAGTGACATCAACAAACACCAGGCGATTATTGCGGACCTGTTCCAGTGCCTCGCTAAGTTTGTTTTCCAGCTCTTGCGGATGAGAGATCTGGATCCCAACATGGCCATAGGCTTCCGCCAGACGAACGAAATCCGGTAGCGACTGCATATAAGATTGTGAATGGCGGCCGGAATAGATCATGTCCTGCCACTGCTTCACCATCCCCAGATAGCGGTTATTGAGATTCACCACCAGCACCGGCAGTTCATATTGCAAAGCGGTAGACAGTTCCTGAATGTTCATCTGAATGCTGCCGTCGCCAGTGACACAGACCACGGTTTCTTCTGGCAATGCCATTTTGACACCCAGCGCCGCAGGCAAACCAAAACCCATAGTGCCGAGGCCACCGGAATTGATCCAGCGGCGCGGTTTGTCGAAAGGATAATAAAGCGCGGCGAACATCTGGTGCTGCCCGACGTCGGACGTGACATATGCATCGCCTTTCGTCAGTCGCCAGAGTGTCTCGATCACCGCTTGCGGTTTAATCTTTTCGCTCTGAGTGTCGTATTTAAGGCACTGGCGAGCGCGCCACTGTTCAATCTGTTGCCACCAGTCACGAATTTCATCCAACGGTTGGTGAGCCGTTTCTTGTACCAGCAACTCCAGCATTTGATCCAGCACCAACCGCGCGTCACCAACGATCGGAATGTCGGCGGTAACGGTTTTTGAGATCGACGTAGGATCGATATCAATATGTAAAACCGTTGCATTCGGGCAGTACTTGGCCAGATTGTTAGTAGTGCGATCGTCAAAGCGCACGCCAACCGCAAAAATAACATCGGCATTATGCATGGTCATATTGGCTTCGTAGGTGCCGTGCATTCCCAACATCCCCAGCGCCTGACGATGCGTTGCCGGAAACGCCCCCAGCCCCATTAATGAAGAGACGACGGGAAGATTAAGCTGCTCAATAATCTGTTTGAGTTGTTGATGGCAACTCGCAGTCACGGCGCCGCCGCCAACGTAAACTACCGGTTTTTTCGCTGCCGCCAGTGTCTGCAATGCGCGTTTAATCTGCCCCTTATGACCCAGCGTTGTCGGGTTATAAGAGCGCATACTGACCGACTCCGGCCAAACGTAGGGTAATTTGTTCGCCGGATTAAGAATATCTTTCGGTAAATCAACCACCACTGGCCCAGGACGACCACTTGCCGCCAGCCAGAATGCCTTTTTCAGCACCTGAGGAATGTCTTCCGTTTGCTTAACCAGGAAACTGTGTTTGACCACCGGGCGGGAAATTCCCACCATGTCGCACTCCTGAAAGGCATCGTAGCCTATCAGCGAGGTCGCTACCTGACCAGAAAGGACAACCAAGGGAATGGAGTCCATATAAGCAGTGGCGATACCAGTAATCGCGTTAGTCGCCCCAGGACCCGACGTCACCAGCACGACCCCCACTTCCCCGGTTGCACGTGCCAGGCCATCGGCCATATGCACAGCCGCTTGCTCATGACGAACTAATACGTGATCGATACCCCCCACGGTATGCAATGCATCGTAAATATCAAGGACCGCGCCTCCGGGATAACCGAATACTTGTTTAACACCCTGATCGATAAGCGATCGGACGACCATCTCGGCTCCAGACAACATCTCCATGGCCTGCCTCACTGTTTGGCGGAAAAAATGTGTAAAACACATTAACCGTCCGATCTTGCTTAAGCAATTGGCAGACAGAGTCACAAACGTGAAGAAATAAGAATAAACAGGAGGAAAGGAGAAAAGAAACGATAAAATACTCCAGAATGAAGGCGTAAATTGATAATAAATTGGCTAGATTCGACTACTTACAGCAATTTCTCTATTTTTTTAATTATTCATGAAATCTGGCGCACATGCATTTAGAATAAAATTCTGCATTTAATAAAAAAAGCAGAATAAACCAGAAAGGAATGCCTGATTTATTCTGCTTTTGTTTAGCGTTTACATATAGAAATTAATTGCTCTTCCATCCACTGATGGCCTTTATCGCGCCCGGCAGCTTCATGCCAGGAGAGATAACAGGTTCTGCTATTTTGTTTTAATGGCAGCGGCAATATCTGTAATTCTAAAGATTCGGCGAACTCTTCAGCCAGCCAACGAGGCGCAATAGCGACCAGGTGAGTTTGCGACACCACGCTAAGGACGCTCATCATTGCCATGCCCTGATAAGCAATACTGGCTTGCTTATCTACTGTGTCGTACCACGGTTGACTAAATGAGGCGAAACGATCGAGCGAAACCGCCGCATGTTGTTCGTTATAAACATCATGTTTCAGTAATGGACCTTTAATATGCGGATGGTTCTTACTGGCTACCAACACCATTTCATCTTTAAATAACGGCACACTGGTAAATTCAGGGCGGTGGAAATCTTCATAACTTATAACGAACTCCGTTTCCTGATAGCGCAACTGATGTTCAGTGTTCTGATTTAATGAAGACTTGAACATAACATGTATATTTGGCGCAATCTGCTCAATGTGATTATAAATCTGCGAGGTCAGAATGCTGTCTAACGGGCTGCAAACACAGAGATGGAATACCCGCTCGCTACTGGCTGGCTCAAAACCTGAACCTGGTAATTCGTTTTGCACTAATTGCAGCGCCTGGCGCACAGAGCCAAAAAGCTGAAATGCGCGGGCAGTCGGCTGGATACCACGACCATAACGAACAAACAACTCGTCATTAAACATCACTTTCAGGCGTGCAACAGCGTTACTGACCGCAGGTTGCGACATTCCCAGAACATGAGCGGCACGAGTAATATTCTGCTCCTGCATCACGGCATCGAAAACAGTTAATAAGTTTAGATCGACCATGCGCAGCTGTGGCTTACTAAAATCTGCTGGTTCTGGATGATCTGTTTTTACCTCTGGCATACTTAACTCCACTGTCACACTTAACTCCCTTTTCCTTACCGGAATGCAGAAAAAAAATAATCCTGAAAAATATGATTTACCATACATATAAAATAAGAAAAAGGAAAATGAGTAAAATTAGGAAAACATAAAGATAAGAGTTCTGTTTAAAACAAAACCCACCGCCGCGCAGAGAGTCTCCCACCACAGCATGATTATCTATAATGTTTTTGTCACACAAACAATATAATCATAATCACCATGAATGCTCAATCATCCGTGATATGTATAAAATCGCCACTTTAATTAAAAATTTATATATTAATCACCCATATCTTCCTTATTAACTTATCAATAATATAAGCCTCATCAATAATTAAACATTCATCGAATAAATAATTACAGAAAAATCATCAGGATGGGTTAGGTAATTGATACTATCTATACGTATATCACTTATTGATTAAATGCAATAAATTATGCTGAAGTATGTCAATTAATGAAAAGTGTGATCTGGCTGACAGAAATTAATATTGTTGGTTTATGTATACACAGCACAATTAGCTAATTTGATACATGCAAAATTACCGCTGAAAAGCCGCTTTTCTTACTACAGGGTTGACATCCGTTTTTGTATCCAGTAACTCTAAAAGCATATCGCATTCATCTGGAGCTGATTTAATGACTCACATCGTTCGCTTTATCGGTCTACTACTACTAAACGCATCTTCTTTGCGCGGTAGACGAGTGAGCGGCATCCAGCATTAAGCCAGCACGCAGTCAAAAACAACCCGCGCCATTGCGCGGGTTTTTTTATGCCCGAAGCGAGGCGCTCTAAAAGAGACAAGGACCCAAACCATGAGCCAGCAAGTTATTATTTTCGATACCACATTACGCGACGGTGAACAGGCGTTACAGGCAAGTCTGAGTGCGAAAGAAAAACTGCAAATTGCGCTGGCCCTTGAGCGTATGGGTGTTGACGTAATGGAAGTTGGTTTTCCCGTCTCTTCGCCGGGCGATTTTGAATCGGTGCAAACCATCGCCCGCCAGGTCAAAAATAGCCGCGTATGTGCGTTAGCCCGCTGCGTGGAAAAAGATATCGATGTGGCGGCTGAATCTCTGAAAGTCGCCGAAGCCTTCCGTATTCATACCTTTATTGCTACCTCCCCAATGCACATCGCCACCAAGCTGCGCAGCACGCTGGATGAAGTGATCGAACGCGCTATCTATATGGTGAAACGCGCCCGTAATTATACCGATGATGTTGAATTTTCTTGCGAAGATGCCGGACGTACCCCGATTGCCGATCTGGCGCGAGTGGTCGAAGCGGCGATTAACGCCGGTGCCACCACCATCAACATTCCGGACACCGTGGGCTACACCATGCCGTTTGAGTTCGCCGGAATCATCAGCGGCCTGTATGAACGCGTGCCTAACATCGACAAAGCCATTATTTCCGTACACACCCACGACGATTTAGGCCTGGCAGTCGGTAACTCACTGGCGGCGGTACATGCCGGAGCGCGGCAGGTAGAAGGCGCAATGAACGGGATCGGCGAACGCGCCGGAAACTGTTCGCTGGAAGAAGTGATCATGGCGATCAAAGTTCGTAAGGATATCCTCAACGTCCACACCGCCATTAATCACCAGGAGATATGGCGCACCAGCCAGTTAGTTAGCCAGATTTGTAATATGCCGATCCCGGCAAACAAAGCCATTGTTGGCAGCGGCGCGTTCGCACACTCCTCCGGTATCCACCAGGATGGCGTGCTGAAAAACCGCGAAAACTACGAAATCATGACACCAGAATCTATTGGTCTGAATCAAATCCAGCTGAATCTGACCTCTCGTTCAGGCCGTGCGGCAGTGAAACACCGCATGGATGAGATGGGATATAAAGAAAGTGAATATAATTTAGACAATTTGTACGACGCATTCCTGAAGCTGGCGGACAAAAAAGGTCAGGTGTTTGATTACGATCTGGAGGCGCTGGCCTTTATCGGTAAACAGCAAGAAGAGCCAGAGCATTTCCGTCTGGATTACTTCAGCGTGCAGTCTGGTTCTAACGATATTGCCACTGCCGCCGTCAAACTGGCCTGCGGCGAAGAAGTCAAAGCGGAAGCCGCCAACGGTAACGGTCCGGTCGATGCCGTCTATCAGGCCATTAACCGTATCACTGACTATAACGTCGAACTGGTGAAATACAGCCTGACCGCCAAAGGTCACGGTAAAGATGCGCTGGGTCAGGTGGATATCGTCGCCAACTACAACGGTCGCCGCTTCCACGGCGTCGGCCTGGCCACCGATATTGTCGAGTCCTCCGCCAAAGCCATGGTGCACGTACTGAACAATATCTGGCGCGCCGCAGAAGTCGAAAAAGAGTTGCAACGCAAAGCTCAACACAACGAAAACAACAAGGAAACCGTGTGATGTCGAAGAATTACCATATTGCCGTTTTGCCCGGAGATGGGATCGGGCCGGAAGTGATGACCCAGGCGCTGAAAGTGCTGGATGCCGTGCGCAACCGCTTTGCAATGCGCATCACCACCAGCCATTACGATGTAGGCGGCGCAGCCATCGATAACCACGGGCAACCGCTGCCACCTGCAACGGTTGAAGGCTGTGAGCAAGCCGATGCCGTGCTGTTTGGCTCGGTAGGCGGCCCGAAGTGGGAACATTTACCACCAGACCAGCAACCAGAACGCGGCGCGCTGTTGCCTTTGCGTAAGCACTTCAAATTATTCAGCAATCTGCGTCCGGCAAAACTGTATCAGGGGCTGGAAGCATTCTGTCCACTGCGTGCTGACATTGCCGCTAACGGCTTCGACATCCTGTGCGTGCGCGAACTGACCGGCGGCATCTATTTTGGTCAGCCAAAAGGCCGCGAAGGTAGCGGACAATATGAAAAAGCGTTTGATACCGAGGTGTATCACCGTTTTGAGATCGAACGCATCGCCCGTATCGCGTTTGAATCTGCCCGCAAGCGTCGTCGCAAAGTCACCTCAATCGACAAAGCCAACGTGCTGCAATCCTCTATTTTATGGCGGGAAATCGTTAATGAGATCGCCATTGAATATCCGGATGTCGAACTGGCGCATATGTACATCGACAACGCCACCATGCAGCTGATTAAAGATCCATCACAGTTTGACGTTCTGCTGTGCTCCAACCTGTTTGGCGACATTCTGTCTGACGAGTGCGCAATGATCACTGGCTCGATGGGGATGTTGCCTTCCGCCAGCCTGAACGAGCAAGGTTTTGGTCTGTATGAACCGGCAGGCGGCTCGGCTCCAGATATCGCTGGCAAAAACATCGCTAACCCGATTGCGCAAATTCTGTCGCTGGCGCTGCTGCTGCGTTACAGCCTGGATGCCGATGATGCGGCTTCCGCCATTGAACGCGCGATTAACCGCGCATTAGAAGAAGGCATTCGCACCGGGGATTTAGCCCGTGGCGCTGCCGCCGTTAGTACCGATGAAATGGGCGATATCATTGCCCGCTATGTGGCAGAAGGGGTGTAATCATGGCTAAGACGTTATACGAAAAATTGTTCGACGCTCACGTAGTGTACGAAGCCGAAAACGAAACCCCGCTGTTATATATCGACCGCCACCTGGTGCATGAAGTGACCTCACCGCAGGCGTTCGATGGCCTGCGCGCCCACGGACGCCCAGTGCGTCAGCCGGGGAAAACCTTCGCCACTATGGATCACAACGTCTCAACTCAGACTAAAGACATTAATGCCTGCGGTGAAATGGCGCGGATCCAGATGCAGGAGCTGATCAAAAACTGCAAAGAATTTGGCGTCGAGCTGTATGACCTGAATCACCCGTATCAGGGGATCGTCCACGTAATGGGGCCAGAACAGGGCGTCACCTTGCCGGGGATGACCATTGTCTGTGGCGACTCGCACACCGCCACCCACGGCGCATTTGGCGCACTGGCCTTTGGTATCGGCACTTCCGAAGTTGAACACGTACTGGCAACGCAAACCCTGAAACAGGGTCGTGCGAAGACCATGAAAATTGAAGTCCAGGGCAAAGCCGCACCGGGCATTACCGCGAAAGATATCGTGCTGGCGATCATTGGTAAAACCGGCAGCGCTGGCGGCACCGGGCATGTGGTGGAGTTTTGCGGCGAAGCAATTCGTGATTTAAGCATGGAAGGTCGTATGACCCTGTGCAATATGGCAATCGAAATGGGCGCGAAAGCCGGTCTGGTTGCACCTGACGAAACCACCTTTAACTATGTCAAAGGCCGTCTGCATGCGCCGAAAGGCAAAGATTTTGACGATGCCGTCGCCTACTGGAAAACCCTGCAAACCGACGAAGGCGCAACTTTCGATACTGTTGTGACTCTGCAAGCAGAAGAGATCGCCCCGCAGGTCACCTGGGGCACCAATCCAGGCCAGGTGATTTCCGTGAACGACAACATTCCCGACCCGGCTTCGTTTGCTGATCCTGTTGAACGCGCGTCGGCAGAAAAAGCGCTGGCCTATATGGGGCTGAAACCGGGTATTCCATTGACCGAAGTCGCTATCGATAAAGTGTTTATCGGTTCTTGCACCAACTCGCGCATTGAAGATTTACGCGCGGCAGCGGAAATCGCCAAAGGGCGAAAAGTCGCGCCAGGCGTACAGGCACTG
This sequence comes from Escherichia sp. E4930, assembly GCF_005845405.1. NCBI lineage: Bacteria > Pseudomonadati > Pseudomonadota > Gammaproteobacteria > Enterobacterales > Enterobacteriaceae > Escherichia > Escherichia sp. E4930. Next base: position 49,747 of record NZ_VCDZ01000014.1, read on the forward strand.
GTGGTTCCCGGCTCTGGCCCGGTAAAAGCTCAGGCGGAAGCGGAAGGTCTGGACAAAATCTTTATTGAAGCCGGTTTTGAATGGCGTTTGCCTGGCTGCTCAATGTGTCTGGCGATGAACAACGACCGTCTGAATCCGGGCGAACGTTGCGCCTCCACCAGCAACCGTAACTTTGAAGGCCGCCAGGGGCGCGGCGGGCGCACGCATCTGGTCAGCCCGGCAATGGCTGCCGCCGCTGCTGTGACCGGACATTTCGCCGACATTCGCAACATTAAATAAGGAGCACACCATGGCAGAGAAATTTATCAAACATACAGGCCTGGTGGTTCCGCTGGATGCCGCCAATGTCGATACCGATGCGATTATCCCGAAACAGTTTCTGCAGAAAGTGACGCGTACTGGTTTTGGCGCGCATCTGTTTAACGACTGGCGTTTTCTGGATGAAAAAGGCCAACAGCCAAACCCGGACTTCGTGCTGAACTTCCCGCAATATCAGGGCGCATCGATTTTGCTGGCACGAGAAAACTTCGGCTGCGGTTCCTCCCGTGAGCACGCGCCGTGGGCATTGACCGACTACGGTTTTAAAGTGGTGATTGCGCCGAGTTTCGCTGACATCTTCTATGGCAACAGCTTTAACAACCAACTGCTGCCGGTGAAATTAAGCGATGCAGAAGTGGATGAGTTGTTTGCACTGGTGCAAGCCAATCCAGGGATTCATTTCGCCGTGGATCTGGAAGCGCAAGAGGTGAAAGCGGGTGATAAAACGTATCGTTTTTCTATCGATGCCTTCCGCCGCCACTGCATGATGAATGGTCTGGACAGCATCGGTCTGACCCTGCAGCACGACGACGCTATTGCCACTTATGAAGAGAAGCAACCGGCGTTTATGCGTTAATTTGTACGCCGTCCGGCACTCAATCGCCAAAAAGAAAAAAGCCAGCAGGTATTCACTGCTGGCGTGGCGATTAACACCAATACTCAGTCACACATGATGTCCGCAAATCAGTATTCAGAATCACTCCCCTCCCACTGCATCAGTTCTTCAAGCATGGCTAAACGCTGTGGAACGCTTAACCAACGCAGCCAGCACAACGTCGCTATCGCGGTAAAGTAGTGCTGATAAAACTGACGCATGGGGCACCTCCTTGCTTCATCGTTAGGAATTATTGACTTAATATAGGGAAAATAAAATTGCTGACTTTTGCGCAGGAGTTCCCCTTTTATGCCATCTGCTCGTCTGCAACAACAGTTCATCCGCCTGTGGCAATGCTGCGAGGGTAAATCGCAGGACACGACGCTCAACGAACTGGCGGAGTTATTGAGCTGCTCCCGTCGTCATATGCGCACCCTGCTCAACACCATGCAGGATCGCGGCTGGCTGACGTGGGAAGCGGAAGTCGGGCGCGGTAAACGCTCGCGTCTGACATTCCTCTACACCGGACTGGCGCTTCAGCAACAGCGGGCGGAAGACCTGCTGGAACAGGATCGCATCGACCAGTTGGTGCAGTTAGTCGGTGATAAAACTGCCGTGCGGCAAATGCTGGTTTCTCATCTGGGCCGCAGCTTCCGCCAGGGGCGGCACATCCTGCGCGTGCTCTACTATCGCCCGTTGCGCAATCTGCTGCCTGGCAGCGCATTACGCCGTTCCGAAACCCATATCGCCCGGCAAATCTTCAGTGCGTTAACCCGAATAAATGAGGAAAATGGGGAACTGGAGGCGGACATCGCCCACCACTGGCAGCAAATTTCCCCACTCCACTGGCGCTTCTTTTTGCGCCCCGGGGTCCATTTTCATCATGGTCGTGAACTGGAAATGGACGACGTCATCGCCTCGTTGAAGCGGATCAATACGCTGCCGCTCTATTCCCACATCGCTGAAATTGTGTCGCCGACGCCCTGGACGCTGGATATTCATCTCACTCAGCCAGATCGCTGGTTGCCGTTACTGCTGGCGCAAGTTCCGGCGATGATCCTGCCGCGTGAATGGGAAACCCTCAGCAATTTTGCCAGCCATCCCATCGGCACCGGTCCGTATGCGGTGATCCGCAACACCACCAATCAACTGAAAATTCAGGCATTCGATGACTTCTTCGGTTATCGGGCATTAATCGACGAAGTTAACGTCTGGGTTCTGCCGGAAATTGCCGATGAACCCGCTGGAGGCCTGATGCTGAAAGGGCCGCAGGGCGAGGAAAAAGAGATTGAAAGTCGCCTTGAAGAAGGTTGCTACTATCTACTGTTCGACAGCCGCACCCATCGCGGGGCGAATCAGCAAGTCAGAGACTGGATAAGCTATGTACTTTCGCCGACCAATCTGGTTTATTTCGCCGAGGAACAGTACCAGCAACTGTGGTTTCCGGCCTATGGGTTGCTCCCCCGCTGGCACCATGCCCGCCCAACACATTGCGAAAAACCTGCCGGGCTGGAACATCTCACCCTGACCTTTTATCAGGATCATATTGAACATCGGGTGATTGCCAGGATCATGCAGCAGATTCTGGCAAGTCACCAGGTCACGCTGGAAATCAAAGAGATCAGCTACGATCAGTGGCACGAAGGTGAGATCGAAAGCGACATCTGGCTTAACAGCGCCAACTTTACGCTGCCGCTGGATTTTTCGCTGTTCGCGCACTTGTGCGAAGTACCGCTGCTACAACACTGTATTCCTCTCGACTGGCAAGCCGACGCCGCCCGCTGGCGTAATGGCGAGATGAATCTGGCGAACTGGTGCCAACAGCTGGTTGCCAGTAAAGCAATGGTGCCGCTGATCCACCACTGGCTGATTATTCAGGGACAACGCAGTATGCGCGGCCTGCGTATGAACACCCTCGGCTGGTTCGATTTTAAATCAGCGTGGTTTGCGCCGCCGGATCCATGATTGCTGGTTGATAACAAAATCACTACACTAACGCCGTTCTCAACGGGGTGCCACGCAGACGCGTGCGCTGAGAAAATACCCGTCGAACCTGATCCGGATAACGCCGGCGAAGGGATTTGAGGCTCCTTCTCAAGTCCTTTGCCACTCTTTTTTGAGGTGCAAAGTGTTAAAAAAATGTCTTCCCCTGCTGTTGCTGTGCACAGCGCCTGTTTTCGCTAAACCCGTTCTGACTGTTTATACCTACGATTCCTTCGCCGCCGACTGGGGGCCTGGTCCGGTGGTCAAAAAAGCCTTTGAAGCCGACTGTAATTGCGAACTGAAACTGGTGGCGCTGGAAGATGGAGTTTCACTTCTCAACCGTCTGCGGATGGAAGGCAAAAACAGTAAAGCCGATGTGGTGCTGGGGCTGGATAACAACCTGTTAGACGCCGCCAGTAAAACCGGACTGTTTGCCAAAAGCGGTGTGGCAGCGGATGCAGTAAACGTTCCCGGCGGCTGGAATAATGACACTTTCGTACCGTTTGATTACGGCTACTTCGCCTTCGTCTATGACAAGAACAAACTGAAAAATCCGCCGCAAAGCCTGAAGGAGCTGGTTGAGAGCGATCAAAACTGGCGGGTGATTTATCAGGATCCGCGCACCAGTACGCCGGGGCTGGGTCTGCTGTTGTGGATGCAAAAAGTCTATGGCGATGACGCCCCGCAGGCCTGGCAGAAACTGGCGAAGAAAACCGTCACAGTCACCAAAGGCTGGAGTGAAGCCTACGGCCTGTTTTTAAAAGGCGAAAGCGATCTGGTACTGAGTTACACCACCTCTCCGGCTTATCACATTCTCGAAGAGAAGAAAGATAACTACGCCGCTGCGAACTTTAGCGAAGGTCACTATCTGCAAGTGGAAGTTGCCGCCCGCACCGCTGCCAGCAAGCAGCCGGAGCTGGCGCAAAAATTCCTCCAGTTTATGGTTTCTCCGGCTTTCCAGAATGCGATCCCAACCGGCAACTGGATGTATCCGGTGGCAAATGTCACGCTGCCTGCCGGGTTTGAACAATTGACCAAACCAGCAACCACGCTGGAGTTCACGCCAGCCGAAGTGGCGGCACAACGTCAGGCATGGATTAGCGAATGGCAACGCGCCGTCAGCCGTTAATTCCCGGCTGGTTAATTCCAGGTGTAAGCGCCGCTACGCTTGTGGTGGCGGTTGCACTGGCGGCGTTTCTCGCCCTGTGGTGGAACGCGCCGCAGGGTGACTGGGCGGCAATCTGGCAGGACAGCTACCTGTGGCATGTGGTGCGCTTCTCCTTCTGGCAGGCGTTTCTCTCGGCGCTGCTCTCTGTCATACCCGCAATATTCCTTGCCCGCGCGCTTTATCGCAGGCGCTTTCCCGGGCGGTTGGCGCTGTTGCGTCTGTGCGCAATGACCTTGATCCTCCCGGTGCTGGTTGCCGTTTTTGGCATTCTTAGCGTCTATGGTCGCCAGGGCTGGCTGGCATCGCTCTGGCAATCGCTTGGTCTGGAGTGGACGTTTTCGCCCTACGGCCTGCAAGGCATTTTGCTGGCGCATGTATTTTTTAATCTGCCGATGGCGAGCCGCTTATTACTCCAGGCACTGGAAAACATTCCCGGGGAACAACGTCAGCTTGCCGCCCAGCTTGGGATGCGCGGCTGGTATTTTTTCCGCTTCGTCGAATGGCCGTGGTTACGGCGTCAAATCCCGCCGGTTGCTGCGCTTATCTTTATGCTCTGTTTCGCCAGCTTCGCCACCGTGCTATCGCTGGGCGGCGGTCCGCAAGCGACGACTGTCGAGCTGGCTATTTATCAGGCGCTGAGTTACGACTACGATCCTGCCCGCGCGGCGATGCTGGCGCTGATCCAGATGGTGTGCTGTCTCGGTCTGGTGCTGCTGAGTCAGCGATTGAGTAAGGCCATTGCACCTGGCACCACGCTGCTGCAAGGTTGGCGCGACCCGGACGATCGTCTGCATAGCCGCATTTGCGACACGGTGTTAATTGTGCTGGCGCTGCTGCTGTTGCTACCACCGTTACTGGCGGTGATTGTCGATGGGGTAAATCGCCAGTTGCCGGAAGTGCTGGCACAACCGGTGCTGTGGCAGGCTCTGTGGACCTCGTTGCGTATTGCACTGGCGGCAGGCGTATTGTGCGTAGTGCTGACCATGATGCTGCTATGGAGCAGTCGCGAACTGCGGGCGCGACAAAAAATGCTGGCGGGTCAGGCGCTAGAGATGAGCGGCATGTTGATCCTCGCCATGCCGGGGATTGTGCTGGCTACCGGCTTCTTTTTACTGCTCAACAACACTATCGGCCTGCCGCAATCTGCTGACGGCATTGTGATTTTCACCAATGCGTTAATGGCGATCCCTTACGCGCTGAAGGTGCTGGAAAACCCAATGCGCGATATCACCACGCGTTACAGCATGTTGTGTCAGTCGCTGGGTATTGAAGGCTGGTCGCGCTTAAAAGTGGTGGAGCTGCGCGCTCTGAAACGTCCGCTGGCGCAGGCGCTGGCCTTTGCCTGCGTGTTGTCGATTGGTGATTTTGGCGTGGTGGCGTTGTTCGGTAACGATGATTTCCGTACCCTGCCGTTTTATCTCTACCAGCAAATTGGCTCTTATCGCAGCCAGGACGGCGCGGTCACCGCGTTAATTCTGCTGCTGCTCTGTTTTCTGCTGTTTACCGTGATTGAAAAACTACCGGGGCGAAATGTTAAAACTGACTGATATCACCTGGCTTTACCACCATTTGCCGATGCGTTTTAGCTTAACGGTGGAACGCGGCGAGCAGGTGGCGATCCTCGGGCCAAGCGGCGCGGGTAAAAGTACCCTGCTGAATTTGATCGCCGGTTTTCTGACGCCTGCCAGCGGTTCGCTGACTATCGATGGCGTTGATCACACCACAACGCCGCCGTCACGCCGTCCGGTGTCGATGCTGTTTCAGGAAAACAACCTATTCAGTCACCTGACGGTCGCGCAGAACATCGGGCTGGGGCTTAATCCAGGACTGAAGCTGAACGCGGTACAGCAGGAGAAAATGCACGCTATCGCCCGTCAGATGGGGATTGATAATTTAATGGCGCGGTTACCGGGCGAGCTTTCTGGCGGTCAGCGACAGCGTGTGGCATTAGCGCGTTGCCTGGTGCGCGAACAACCGATTTTATTGCTCGATGAGCCGTTCTCCGCGCTCGACCCGGCGCTACGCCAGGAGATGCTGACGCTGGTGAGTACGAGCTGCCAGCAGCAAAAAATGACGTTATTGATGGTGTCGCACAGTGTGGAAGATGCGGCGCGGATCGCCACGCGCTCGGTGGTGGTCGCCGACGGGCGTATCGCCTGGCAGGGTAAGACCGATGAATTGTTGAGCGGTAAGGCGAGTGCTTCGGCACTATTGGGGATTACGGGTTAGTATGCACTGTCGGATGCGGCGTGAACGCCTTATCCGACCTACGGGTGCGTTTTGTCCGCATCAGTCGCCCCGCACAAGACTATGCCCTAAACCCCAACCACTTTACGCAATATATCGATATACATCGGCATCAACGGATGGCGAATTAACACCACCAGCGCCACCACGCCAATGGCAGAAATCAACGGTGCCAGCCACAGCAAATGACCACGCGACAAATAATGACTTAAACGATCGGTTACCTTGCCGCTGCGCCATAATCGCCAGCACAACCAACCGCCAACCCACAAAAACACCGCCGTCGCCAGCAGCAACCATTTAAACTCGCCACTCTGCATTCCGGCAGGAATATCGATCGCCGCGCCTGCCAGAATCCCCGGCAGGAAGTAAAATGGCGGCCACAGCAGGCAGCCGATAATATTTGGCGTGATAAATTTTGCCACCGGCAGATCCAGCATCCCCGCCACCATTGGCACTAGCGGGCGCGTCGGCCCGATAAAGCGCCCGACCAGAATGGTAAACATGCTGTGTTGATGCAGCGCATGTTCAGTTTTATCAAGTAGTGCTTTGTTTTTCTTCAGAAATGACCAGCGATGCAACGGCTTTTTAAACCGCCAGCCCAGCCAGAAGGAGATCCAGTCGCCCATCAGGCAGCCAACAATCCCCGCCAGCCAGGCGTGCCAGAAACTTAACTCGCCGCTACCTATCAGCGCCCCCAGCCCCGCCATCAGCACCGTACCGGGCAGAATCAAACCGACCAGCGCCAGTGACTCCAGAAAGGCCACCAACACCACCGCCATCAATGAATACACAGTGGATTGGGTAATAAAGTGTTCCAGCAATGCTTGCATAATGTGCCTGTCAAATGGACGAAGCAGGGATTCTGCAAACCCAATGCTACTCCGTCAAGCCGTCAATCGTCTGATTCGTTACCAATTATGACAACCTGAGAGCTACATCATTCACTTTTTCTTCACAACCGGCACGGAACTCGCTCGGGCTGGCGCCTGTACATTTTTTAAATACCCGCGAGAAATAGAGCTGATCGTCAAAGCCAACATTGCGTCCGACGGTGGCGATAGGCATACGAGTCGTGCTCAATAGCAGCTTCGCCTGACTGATGCGTTGATCCTCGCGCCAGCTTAAGACACTAATCCCTAATTGCTGGCGGAACAGATGCGACAGACGCGACGGAGACAGGCAAACATGCTGTGCGACACTGGCGATATCAAAATTGCTGTCCGCCAGGTGATCGCTGATGTACTGACAAGCCTCGCGTACCCGATTATCCATTGGCGGATGTAGCGACTCATTAATGACTTCCATGCGCCGCAGTAACAATTGCTCAAGAAGATTTATCGCCAGCAACTCCGAATAGCGCCCTTCCCCTTGTCCAGCATTGATAATTTGCCCGAACAAATCGCTGAAATGCGGCTGATGCGCTTCGTTCGGGCGAAAGAAACCGGTATTGGCAAATATCGACGGCCAGTTAAGCCATTCGTGCCAGTAAGCGCGGGGGCGAAAGTAAACCCACTGGTGATACCATTCGCGGGCCTCCGGATGACGACCATAGTGATGAATTTCTCCCGGCGGGAATAGCAAAATATCGCCTGGCCGGCAGACAAATTCTCGCCCCTGGTTTTTCACTATGCCCTGTCCGCGAATGGTGAGATTGAGAATATAGCCTTTCATTCCCAGCGGTCGGTCGATAAAAAAATCCAGATAACCGTTGGCCTCAATCGGCGTTAAACCCGCCACCAGATGGGCGTTGAACGAGTAACCCGGCAGCAAGGGATCATTTTGCGCTTCAGCCATACTTTTCATACTCCCGCCATTCAGAGAAGAAACCAATTGTCCATATTGCATCAGACATTGCCGTCACTGCGTCTTTTACTGGCTCTTCTCGCTAATCCAACCGGCAACCCCGCTTGTGAAAAGCATTTTGTAACAAAGGGGGGCAAAAGCCATGACAAAAACGCGTAACAAAAGTGTCTATAATCACGGCAGAAAAGTCCACATTGATTATTTGCACGGCGTCACACTTTGCTATGCCATAGCATTTTTATCCATAAGATTAGCGGATCCTGCCTGACGCTTTTTTTCGCAACTCTCTACTGTTTCTCCATACCCGTTTTTTTGGATGGAGTGAAACGATGGCGATTGCAATTGGCCTCGATTTTGGCAGTGATTCTGTGCGAGCTTTGGCGGTGGAATGCGCCACCGGTGAAGAGATCGCCACCAGCGTAGAGTGGTATCCCCGTTGGCAGGAAGGGCAATTTTGTGATGCCCCGAATAACCAGTTCCGTCATCATCCGCGTGACTACATTGAGTCAATGGAAGCGGCGCTGAAAACCGTGCTGGCCGCGCTTAGTGCCGAACAACGCGCTGACGTGGTCGGCATTGGCGTCGACAGTACCGGCTCCACACCTGCACCAATCGACGCCGACGGCAACGTGCTGGCGCTACGCCCGGAGTTTGCCGAAAACCCGAACGCGATGTTCGTTTTGTGGAAAGACCACACGGCGGTTGAAGAAGCGGAAGAGATCACCCGCTTGTGTCATACACCTGGCAAAACTGACTACTCTCGCTATATTGGCGGTATTTATTCCAGCGAATGGTTCTGGGCAAAAATCCTGCATGTGACTCGCCAGGATAGCGCCGTGGCGCAATCTGCCGCATCGTGGATTGAACTGTGCGACTGGGTACCCGCCCTGCTCTCCGGCACCACCCGCCCGCAGGATATTCGCCGCGGACGCTGTAGCGCCGGGCATAAATCTCTGTGGCACGAAAGCTGGGGGCGGCCTGCCGCCAGCCAGTTTCTTTGACGAACTGGACCCGATCCTCAACCGTCATTTACCTTCCCCGCTGTTCACTGACACCTGGACTGCCGATATTCCGGTGGGCACTTTATGCCCGGAATGGGCGCAGCGTCTCGGTCTGCCTGAAAGCGTGGTGATTTCCGGCGGCGCGTTTGACTGCCATATGGGCGCAGTCGGCGCAGGCGCACAGCCTAACGCGCTGGTAAAAGTTATCGGTACTTCCACCTGCGACATTCTGATTGCCGACAAACAGAGCGTTGGCGAGCGGGCAGTGAAAGGTATTTGCGGTCAGGTTGATGGCAGCGTGGTGCCTGGATTTATCGGTCTGGAAGCAGGCCAATCGGCGTTTGGGGATATCTACGCCTGGTTCGGTCGCGTACTCGGCTGGCCGCTGGAACAGCTTGCCGCCCAGCATCCGGAACTGAAAGAGCAAATCAACGCCAGCCAGAAACAACTGCTTCCGGCGCTGACCAAAGCATGGGCCAAAAATCCGTCTCTGGATCACCTGCCGGTGGTGCTCGACTGGTTTAACGGTCGCCGCACGCCAAACGCTAACCAACGCCTGAAAGGAGTGATTACCGATCTGAACCTCGCCACCGACGCTCCGCTGCTGTTCGGCGGTTTAATTGCCGCCACCGCCTTTGGCGCACGCGCAATTATGGAGTGCTTCACCGATCAGGGGATCGCCGTAAACAACGTGATGGCGCTGGGCGGCATCGCGCGGAAAAACCAGGTGATTATGCAAGCCTGCTGCGACGTACTGAATCGCCCGCTGCAAATTGTTGCCTCTGACCAATGCTGTGCGCTCGGTGCGGCGATTTTTGCTGCCGTCGCCGCGAAAGTGCACGCCGACATCCCATCAGCACAGCAAAAAATGGCCAGTGCGGTAGAGAAAACCCTGCAACCGTGCAGCGAACAGGCACAACGCTTTGAACAGCTTTATCGCCGCTATCAGCAGTGGGCGATGAGCGCCGAACAACATTATCTTCCAACTTCCGCCCCGGCACAGGCTGCCCAGGCCGTTCCGACTCTATAAGGACACGACAATGACGATTTTTGATAATTATGAAGTGTGGTTTGTAATTGGTAGCCAGCATCTGTATGGCCCGGAAACCCTGCGTCAAGTCACCCAACATGCCGAGCACGTCGTTAATGCGCTGAATACGGAAGCGAAACTGCCCTGCAAACTGGTGCTGAAACCGCTGGGTACCACGCCGGACGAAATCACCGCAATTTGCCGCGATGCCAATTACGACGAACGTTGCGCGGGTCTGGTGGTGTGGCTGCACACCTTCTCCCCGGCAAAAATGTGGATCAACGGCCTGACCATGCTCAACAAACCGTTGCTGCAATTCCACACCCAGTTTAACGCGGCGCTACCGTGGGACAGCATCGACATGGACTTTATGAACCTGAACCAGACTGCACACGGCGGTCGCGAGTTCGGTTTCATCGGCGCGCGTATGCGTCAGCAACATGCCGTCGTCACCGGTCACTGGCAGGATAAACAAGCACATGAGCGTATCGGCTCCTGGATGCGTCAGGCGGTATCTAAACAGGATACCCGTCATCTGAAAGTCTGCCGTTTTGGCGATAACATGCGTGAAGTGGCGGTCACTGACGGCGATAAAGTTGCCGCACAGATCAAGTTCGGTTTCTCCGTCAATACCTGGGCGGTTGGCGATCTGGTGCAGGTAGTAAACTCCATCAGCGACGGCGATGTTAACGCGCTGGTCGATGAGTACGAAAGCAGCTACACCATGACGCCTGCCACACAAATCCACGGCGAAAAACGACAGAACGTGCTGGAAGCGGCGCGTATTGAGCTGGGGATGAAGCGTTTCCTGGAACAAGGTGGCTTCCACGCTTTCACTACTACCTTTGAAGATTTGCACGGTCTGAAACAGCTTCCTGGGCTGGCCGTACAGCGTCTGATGCAGCAGGGCTACGGCTTTGCGGGCGAAGGCGACTGGAAAACTGCCGCCCTGCTTCGCATCATGAAGGTGATGTCAACCGGTCTGCAGGGCGGCACCTCCTTTATGGAGGACTACACCTATCACTTCGAGAAAGGTAATGACCTGGTGCTCGGCTCCCATATGCTGGAAGTCTGCCCGTCGATTGCCGTAGAAGAGAAACCGATCCTCGACGTTCAGCATCTCGGTATTGGTGGTAAGGACGATCCTGCCCGCCTGATCTTCAATACCCAAACCGGTCCAGCGATTGTCGCCAGCCTGATCGATCTCGGCGATCGTTATCGTCTGTTGGTTAACTGCATCGACACGGTGAAAACACCGCACTCCCTGCCGAAACTGCCGGTGGCGAATGCGCTGTGGAAAGCGCAACCGGATCTGCCAACTGCTTCCGAAGCGTGGATCCTTGCTGGTGGTGCGCACCATACCGTCTTCAGCCATGCGCTGAACCTTAACGATATGCGCCAGTTCGCCGAGATCCACGGCATTGAAATCACGGTGATTGATAACGACACCCGCCTGCCAGCGTTTAAAGACGCGCTGCGCTGGAACGAAGTGTATTACGGATTTCGTCGCTAAGTAGCCGCATCAGGTATGTAACGCCTGATGCGACGCTGGCGCGTCTTATCAGGCCTACGCGCTGCGATTTTGTAGGCCGGATAAGCAAAGCGCATCCGGCATTCAGCGCCTGATGCGACGCTGGCGCGTCTTATCTGACCTACGCGCTGCGATTTTGTAGACCGGATAAGCAACGCGCATCCGGCACGAAGGAGTCAACATGTTAGAAGATCTCAAACGCCAGGTTTTAGAAGCCAACCTGGCGCTCCCAAAACACAACCTGGTCACTCTGACCTGGGGCAACGTCAGCGCCGTTGATCGCGAGCGCGGCGTCTTTGTGATCAAACCTTCCGGCGTCGATTACAACATCATGACCGCCGACGATATGGTCGTGGTCAGCATCGAAACCGGTGAAGTGGTTGAAGGTACGAAAAAGCCCTCCTCCGACACGCCAACTCACCGACTGCTCTATCAGGCATTTCCGTCCATTGGTGGCATTGTTCACACGCACTCCCGCCATGCCACCATCTGGGCGCAGGCGGGTCAGTCAATTCCGGCTACCGGCACCACTCACGCCGACTATTTCTACGGCACCATTCCCTGCACCCGCAAAATGACCGACGCCGAAATCAATGGCGAATATGAGTGGGAAACGGGCAAAGTGATCGTTGAAACCTTCGAAAAACAGGGTATCGACGCAGCGCAAATGCCTGGCGTACTGGTCCATTCTCACGGTCCGTTTGCGTGGGGTAAAAACGCCGAAGATGCGGTGCATAACGCTATCGTGCTGGAAGAGGTCGCTTATATGGGGATTTTCTGCCGCCAGCTGGCCCCGCAGCTCCCTGATATGCAGCAAACCTTGCTGGATAAACACTATCTGCGTAAGCATGGTGCAAAGGCGTATTACGGGCAGTAATGACTGTATAAAACCACAGCCAGTCAAACGAAACCAGGCTATACTCAAGCCTGGTTTTTTATTGGATTTTCAGCGTGGCGCAGGCAGGTTTTATCTTAACCCGACACTGGCGGGATACCCCTCAAGGGACCGAAGTTTCTTTCTGGCTGGCAACGGACAACGGGCCGTTGCACGTTACGCTTGCGCCGCAAGAATCCGTGGCGTTTATTCCCGCCGATCAGGTTCCCCGCGCTCAGCATATTTTGCAGGGTGAACAAGGTTTTCGCCTGACGCCGCTGGCGTTAAAGGATTTTCACCGCCAGCCGGTGTATGGCCTTTACTGTCGCGCTCATCGCCAGTTGATGAATTACGAAAAGCGCCTGCGTGAAGGTGGCGTTACCGTCTACGAGGCTGATGTGCGCCCGCCTGAACGCTATCTGATGGAGCGGTTTATCACCGCTCCGGTGTGGGTCGAGGGAGATATGCGCAATGGCGCTATCGTAAATGCTCGCCTGAAACCGCATCCCGACTATCGTCCGCCGCTCAAGTGGGTTTCTATTGATATTGAAACCACCCGCCACGGTGAGCTGTACTGCATCGGCCTGGAAGGTTGCGGGCAGCGCATCGTTTATATGCTGGGGCCAGAGAATGGCGACGCCTCCGCGCTCGATTTCGAACTGGAGTACGTTGCCAGCCGCCCGCAGCTGCTGGAAAAACTTAACGCCTGGTTTGCAAACCACGATCCCGATGTGATCATCGGCTGGAACGTGGTGCAGTTCGATCTGCGAATGCTGCAAAAACATGCCGAGCGTTACCGTATTCCACTGCATCTGGGGCGCGATAACAGCGAGCTGGAGTGGCGCGAGCACGGCTTTAAAGACGGCGTCTTTTTCGCCCAGGCCAAAGGTCGGCTAATTATCGACGGTATCGAGGCGCTGAAATCCGCGTTCTGGAATTTCTCTTCATTCTCACTGGAAACTGTCGCTCAGGAGCTATTAGGCGAAGGAAAATCTATCGATAACCCGTGGGATCGAATGGACGAAATTGACCGTCGTTTCGCCGAAGATAAGCCCGCGCTGGCGACTTATAACCTGAAAGATTGCGAACTGGTAACGCAGATTTTCCACAAAACTGAAATCATGCCGTTTTTGCTCGAACGAGCAACGGTGAACGGCCTGCCGGTGGATCGACACGGCGGTTCGGTGGCAGCGTTTGGTCATCTCTATTTCCCCCGTATGCATCGCGCTGGTTATGTCGCGCCTAATCTCGGCGAAGTGCCGCCGCACGCCAGCCCTGGCGGCTACGTGATGGATTCGCGGCCTGGGCTTTATGATTCAGTATTGGTGCTGGACTACAAAAGCCTGTACCCGTCGATCATCCGCACTTTTCTGATTGATCCCGTCGGGCTGGTAGAAGGCATGGCGCAGCCTGATCCACAGCACAGTACCGAAGGTTTTCTCGATGCCTGGTTCTCGCGGGAAAAACATTGCCTGCCGGAGATTGTGACTAACATCTGGCACGGGCGCGATGAAGCCAAACGTCAGGGCAACAAGCCGCTGTCGCAGGCGCTGAAGATCATCATGAATGCCTTTTATGGCGTGCTCGGCACCACCGCCTGCCGCTTTTTCGATCCGCGCCTGGCCTCGTCGATCACCATGCGTGGTCATCAGATCATGCGGCAAACCAAAGCATTGATCGAAGCGCAGGGCTACGACGTGATCTACGGCGATACCGACTCAACGTTTGTTTGGCTGAAAGGCGCACATTCGGAAGAAGAGGCGGCGAAAATCGGTCGTGCACTGGTGCAGCACGTTAACGCCTGGTGGGCGGAAACGCTGCAAAAACAACGGCTGACCAGCGCATTAGAACTGGAGTATGAAACTCATTTCTGCCGTTTTCTGATGCCAACCATTCGCGGAGCCGATACCGGTAGCAAAAAACGCTACGCCGGGCTGATTCAGGAGGGTGACAAACAGCGGATGGTGTTTAAAGGGCTGGAAACCGTGCGCACCGACTGGACGCCGCTGGCCCAGCAGTTTCAGCAGGAACTTTACCTGCGCATCTTCCGCAACGAGCCATATCAGGAATACGTACGCGAAACCATCGACAAACTGATGGCGGGTGAACTGGATGCCCAACTGGTTTACCGTAAACGGCTGCGCCGTCCGCTGAGCGAATATCAGCGTAATGTACCGCCACATGTACGCGCTGCACGCCTTGCCGATGAAGAAAACCAAACTCGCGGTCGCCCCTTGCAATACCAGAACCGTGGCACCATTAAGTACGTATGGACCACCAACGGACCGGAGCCGCTGGACTACCAACGTTCACCGCTGGATTACGAACACTATCTGACCCGCCAGCTTCAGCCAGTGGCGGAAGGAATACTCCCCTTTATTGAGGATAATTTTGCTACACTTATGACCGGGCAACTTGGGCTATTTTGAGCAAAAAAAGAGTTCGTCAGATACCATTTTGATGCGTGACGAATGCCTTGCCATCCAGTACCATAGCGCCCTTTCCATTCCTGGACCTGAATAACACCACTACCACATTAGCCTGGTAGCGGGTAGTTATTGCCTGCAATTAAAGATATAGAGCCAAACACATATGCCTTTTACACTTGGTCAACGCTGGATCAGCGATACAGAAAGCGAATTAGGACTTGGAACCGTTGTCGCGGTGGATGCGCGAACTGTCACATTACTTTTCCCATCTACTGGTGAAAACCGTCTGTACGCACGCAGTGATTCCCCCGTGACCCGCGTGATGTTCAACCCTGGTGATACCATTACCAGCCATGACGGCTGGCAGATGCAAGTCGAAGAAGTAAAAGAAGAAAATGGCTTGCTGACCTATATCGGTACTCGCCTGGATAATGAAGAGTCCGGCGTTGCCCTGCGTGAAGTTTTCCTTGATAGCAAACTGGTGTTCAGCAAACCGCAGGACCGTCTGTTTGCCGGGCAGATTGACCGTATGGACCGCTTTGCGCTGCGTTATCGCGCGCGTAAGTATTCCAGCGAACAGTTCCGTATGCCGTACAGCGGCCTGCGCGGTCAGCGTACCAGTCTGATCCCGCACCAGCTCAACATCGCTCATGATGTTGGTCGCCGCCACGCGCCGCGCGTTCTGCTGGCTGACGAAGTGGGGTTAGGGAAAACCATTGAAGCCGGGATGATCCTGCATCAGCAGTTGCTCTCTGGCGCTGCTGAACGTGTGCTGATTATCGTACCGGAAACTTTACAGCATCAGTGGCTGGTAGAAATGCTGCGCCGTTTCAACCTGCGCTTTGCTCTGTTTGATGATGAGCGTTATGCCGAAGCTCAGCACGATGCTTACAACCCGTTCGATACCGAACAGCTGGTGATTTGCTCGCTGGATTTTGCCCGTCGTAGCAAACAGCGTCTGGAACACCTCTGTGAAGCCGAGTGGGATCTGCTGGTGGTCGATGAAGCGCATCACCTGGTGTGGAGCGAAGATGCGCCGAGCCGTGAATATCAAGCTATTGAACAACTGGCAGAGCACGTGCCGGGCGTTCTGCTGCTGACCGCAACCCCGGAACAGCTGGGTATGGAAAGCCACTTCGCCCGTCTGCGTTTGCTGGACCCGAACCGTTTCCACGATTTCGCGCAGTTCGTTGAAGAGCAGAAAAATTATCGTCCGGTTGCGGACGCCGTTGCCATGCTGCTGGCAGGTAACAAACTGAGCAATGACGAACTGAACATGCTCGGTGAGATGATCGGCGAGCAGGATATTGAGCCGCTGTTGCAAGCAGCAAACAGCGACAGCGAAGATGCACAGAGCGCCCGTCAGGAACTGGTTTCGATGCTGATGGATCGCCACGGCACCAGCCGCGTGCTGTTCCGTAACACGCGTAACGGTGTGAAAGGCTTCCCGAAACGCGAGCTGCACACTATTAAGCTGCCGCTGCCGACGCAGTATCAGACCGCAATTAAAGTGTCCGGCATTATGGGCGCACGCAAAAGTGCGGAAGATCGCGCTCGCGATATGCTCTACCCGGAGCGTATTTATCAAGAATTTGAAGGTGATAACGCCACCTGGTGGAACTTCGATCCGCGCGTTGAGTGGCTGATGGGCTACCTGACCAGCCATCGCTCTCAGAAAGTGCTGGTGATCTGCGCCAAAGCCGCTACCGCGCTGCAACTGGAGCAAGTACTGCGCGAACGTGAAGGTATTCGCGCCGCAGTGTTCCACGAAGGCATGTCGATTATCGAACGTGACCGCGCTGCCGCCTGGTTTGCTGAAGAAGACACCGGTGCGCAGGTACTGCTGTGCTCGGAAATCGGTTCTGAAGGACGTAACTTCCAGTTCGCCAGCCACATGGTAATGTTCGATCTGCCGTTCAACCCGGATCTGCTGGAGCAGCGTATTGGTCGTCTGGATCGTATTGGTCAGGCGCACGATATTCAGATCCATGTGCCTTATCTGGAGAAAACCGCTCAGTCGGTGCTGGTGCGCTGGTATCACGAAGGTCTGGATGCATTCGAGCACACCTGCCCGACCGGACGCACTATTTACGATAGCGTATACAACGATCTGATTAACTATCTGGCTTCACCGGATCAAACCGAAGGCTTTGACGATCTGATCAAAAACTGCCGCGAGCAGCATGAAGCGCTGAAAGCACAGCTGGAACAGGGTCGTGACCGCCTGCTGGAAATCCATTCCAACGGTGGCGAAAAAGCCCAGGCACTGGCAGAAAGCATTGAAGAGCAGGATGACGATACTAACCTGATCGCCTTCGCCATGAACCTGTTCGATATCATCGGTATCAATCAGGACGATCGCGGCGACAACATGATCGTGCTGACGCCGTCCGATCATATGCTGGTGCCGGACTTCCCTGGCCTGTCGGAAGACGGTATTACCATCACCTTCGACCGTGAAGTGGCGCTGGCGCGTGAAGATGCACAGTTTATTACCTGGGAGCATCCGCTCATCCGCAACGGTCTGGATCTGATCCTTTCTGGCGATACCGGTAGCAGCACGATTTCACTGTTGAAAAACAAAGCGTTGCCGGTAGGTACGCTGTTGGTGGAACTGATTTATGTCGTTGAAGCCCAGGCGCCGAAGCAGTTGCAGCTCAACCGCTTCCTGCCGCCGACACCGGTACGTATGCTGCTGGATAAAAACGGCAACAACCTGGCGGCGCAGGTGGAGTTTGAAACCTTTAACCGTCAGCTTAACGCGGTGAACCGTCACACCGGCAGCAAACTGGTTAACGCCGTGCAGCAGGATGTTCACGCTATCCTTCAGCTGGGTGAAGCGCAGATCGAGAAATCTGCCCGTGCATTGATTGATGCAGCGCGTAACGAAGCCGACGAAAAACTGTCTGCCGAGCTGTCTCGTCTGGAAGCGCTGCGCGCAGTGAACCCGAACATTCGTGACGACGAACTGACCGCCATTGAAAGCAACCGTCAGCAGGTAATGGAAAGCCTGGATCAGGCAGGCTGGCGTCTGGATGCCCTGCGTTTGATCGTTGTGACGCATCAGTAACGGAGCCGAAAATGGGGATGGAAAACTACAATCCACCGCAGGAACCCTGGCTGGTTATCCTGTATCAGGATGACCACATTATGGTGGTCAACAAGCCGAGCGGTTTGTTGTCTGTACCGGGTCGTCTGGAAGAGCACAAAGACAGCGTGATGACGCGCATTCAGCGTGATTATCCGCAGGCAGAATCGGTGCATCGTCTGGATATGGCTACCAGCGGCGTGATTGTAGTGGCGCTGACCAAAGCCGCGGAGCGGGAATTAAAACGCCAGTTCCGCGAGCGCGAGCCGAAAAAGCAGTATGTGGCCCGCGTCTGGGGGCATCCATCCCCCGCAGAAGGTCTGGTGGATCTACCGCTGATTTGCGACTGGCCAAACCGCCCGAAACAGAAAGTCTGTTACGAAACGGGCAAGCCTGCGCAGACGGAATATGAAGTGGTGGAGTATGCGGCGGATAACACGGCAAGAGTGGTGTTAAAACCGATTACCGGGCGTTCGCATCAGTTGCGTGTGCATATGCTGGCGCTGGGTCATCCGATTCTCGGCGATCGTTTTTATGCATCACCAGAAGCGAGAGCAATGGCACCGCGTTTGTTGCTGCATGCGGAGATGCTGACAATTACTCATCCGGCGTATAGCAATAGTATGACGTTTAAAGCGCCAGCGGATTTTTAATCGTCACGCTGGCGAAGTTCGGTAGGCCGGAGAAGGCGTTCACGCCGCATCCGGCAATTTTGCGCCGATTGCCTGATGCGACGCGGGTCGCGTCTTATCAGGCCTACACTTTGAAACTTATTTAAATCCTTTCTGCTGCTTAATCAGCTCATACGCCTGCTGAATTTCCTGCGCTTTTTGCTTCGCCATCTCCATCATCTCTGGCGGTAAACCTTTCGCCACCAGCTTATCCGGATGGTGTTCACTCATCAGCTTACGGTAGGCGCGTTTAATGGTGGTCGCCTCATCCGTTGGCTTCACGCCCAGCACATTACAGGCATCTTCCAGCGTCGGGCCACGCTGCGCTTGCTGCCAGTTACCACCGCCGGACTGCTGCTGATAACCGCCGCCAAACTGTGCACCGCCCTGCATCATGCGCAGAAACTGATCAAACTGGGCGCGGGAGATCCCTAATTCTTCAGCAATGACATACAGCACCGCTCGCTCATTCGGATGCAGCGAACCATCAGCAAATGCCGCCTGAATCTGGATCTCCAGAAACATGCGAATTAAATCAAAACGCCCGAAGCAGACACTGCGGAACTGACGCATCTTTTCGCGCAGTGGGTAATTGTCTGATTTTCCCACCCGGAACGCATTTTGTGCCGCAGTACGGGAAGCACCATGAAGATTCATTCGCTCCATCAGCTGGCTGGCGATATGAATATCAGCCTCGGTAACGCGACCTTTGGATTTGGTTAAATGCCCCATCACTTCAAAAGTGGTGGCAAAAAACAGCGCCTGACGCTCGCGCTGGTTGGCGAACCACGCCATCTTGCGGCTACGGGCTTTATCAAACATATGGCCAATTAACAGGCCTAACACTACGCCCCAAAAGCCGCCGCCCATCAGTAAGGCCACGGCCACGCCAATGATTTTTCCCCAATACTGCATATATTCCCCAAATGGACTTACGGAAACCAGCGCTATCTCCCACAATATAAAGGTGCTTTTACCGTTTTCCGGCTGCGGTCAATTGTGGGACATCGCCTATAATTTGCATTATCATACCTGTCATTCAATGCCGTGCCTAACACCACAGACGCTATTCGGACAGGATTAACACTAGCGTAGAGATGACGAGTACGTTAGTCTCTGACCGTTTGTCACGCGCAACGTTACCGATGATGGAACAATAAAATCAACGTATGAAAAAACGTATCCCCACTCTCCTGGCCACCATGATTGCCACCGCCCTTTATAGTCAACAGGGACTGGCAGCCGACCTCGCCTCACAGTGCATGTTGGGCGTGCCAAGCTATGACCGTCCTCTGGTACAGGGCGATACCAATGACCTACCCGTGACGATTAATGCTGACCATGCAAAGGGGAACTACCCCGATGACGCCGTGTTTAGCGGCAGCGTGGATATCATGCAGGGTAACAGCCGTCTGCAGGCCGATGAAGTACAGCTTCATCAAAAAGAGGCGCCAGGCCAACCGGAGCCGATACGTACCGTCGATGCGCTCGGTAATGTCCATTACGACGATAACCAGGTGATCCTCAAAGGGCCAAAAGGCTGGACGAATCTGAACACCAAAGACACCAACGTCTGGGAAGGTGATTATCAGATGGTGGGGCGTCAGGGGCGCGGTAAAGCAGACCTGATGAAACAGCGTGGCGAAAACCGCTATACCATTCTGGATAACGGTAGCTTTACCTCCTGTCTGCCGGGTTCTGACACCTGGAGCGTGGTAGGTAGCGAAATTATTCATGACCGCGAAGAACAAGTTGCGGAGATCTGGAACGCCCGCTTTAAGGTGGGTCCGGTACCGATCTTTTATAGCCCGTATTTGCAGTTGCCGGTGGGCGACAAACGTCGCTCTGGTTTCTTGATCCCGAACGCCAAGTACACCACCACCAACTACTTTGAGTTCTACCTGCCGTATTACTGGAACATCGCGCCAAATATGGATGCCACCATCACGCCGCATTATATGCATCGTCGTGGCAACATTATGTGGGAAAACGAATTCCGTTATCTCACCCAGGCCGGCGCAGGCTTGATGGAACTGGACTATCTGCCTTCGGATAAAGTCTATGAAGATGAACATCCAGAAGATAGCAATTCACGCCGTTGGTTGTTCTACTGGCAACACTCTGGAGTGATGGACCAGGTTTGGCGCTTTAACATCGACTACACCAAAGTCAGCGACCCGACCTATTTCAATGATTTTGATAATAAATATGGTTCCAGTACCGATGGTTACGCCACGCAAAAATTCAGCGTGGGCTATGCGGTGCAGAACTTTGACGCCACGCTTTCGACGAAACAATTCCAGGTTTTTGATGATACCAGTGGCAACAGCTATGCCGCTGAACCACAGTTAGACGTCAACTACTACCATAATGATCTCGGCCCGTTTGATACCCGAGTTTATGGTCAGGCAGTGCATTTTGTTAATACAAACAGCAACATGCCGGAGGCTACTCGCGTTCATCTGGAGCCGACGATCAACCTGCCGTTATCTAACACCTGGGGCAGTATCAATACCGAAGCGAAGCTACTGGCTACCCATTATCAGCAGACCAATCTCGACTGGTATAACAGCAACCCACAAAACAATAAGTTGGCAGATTCTGTTAACCGCGTAATGCCGCAATTTAAAGTTGACGGCAAAATGGTCTTCGAACGTGATATGGAAATGCTGGCGCCGGGTTACACCCAGACGCTGGAGCCGCGCGCACAATACCTGTATGTGCCGTATCGCGATCAGAGCGACATCTATAACTATGACTCCTCATTGCTGCAATCCGACTACTCGGGCCTGTTCCGGGACCGGACTTATGGCGGTCTTGACCGTATTGCTTCCGCGAACCAGGTCACGACCGGTATCACAACTCGCGTATATGATGATGCAGCCGTTGAACGTTTTAATATTTCCGTTGGTCAAATCTACTATTTCACGGAGTCTCGCACTGGCGATGACAACATAACATGGGAGAATGACGACAAAACGGGCTCACTGGTATGGGCAGGCGATACCTACTGGCGCATCTCCGAGCGCTGGGGATTGCGTGGCGGTATTCAGTACGATACTCGTCTTGATAACGTAGCCACCAGTAACACCAGCATTGAATACCGTCGGGATGAAGACCGTCTGGTACAGCTGAACTATCGCTACGCCAGCCCGGAATATATTCAGGCTACACTGCCTAAATACTATTCCACTGCCGAGCAGTATAAGAATGGCATTTCGCAGGTGGGTGCAGTCGCTAGCTGGCCAATCGCCGATCGTTGGTCGATTGTCGGGGCGTACTACTACGACACCAACGCGAACAAGCAAGCCGACTCAATGTTAGGTGTGCAATACAGCTCCTGCTGCTATGCGATTCGCGTCGGTTATGAGCGTAAGCTGAACGGTTGGGATAACGATAAACAACATGCGATATATGACAACGCAATCGGCTTTAACATCGAACTTCGTGGCCTGAGTTCCAACTACGGTCTGGGTACGCAAGAGATGCTGCGTTCGAACATTCTGCCGTATCAAAACTCTTTGTGATTTGTTGATTTACCACGTAATCCGCAGTGCGGTTAATTGAAATGGAAAAAGTATGAAGAACTGGAAAACGCTGCTTCTCGGTATCGCCATGATTGCGAATACCAGTTTCGCTGCCCCCCAGGTAGTCGATAAAGTCGCAGCCGTCGTCAATAACGGCGTCGTGCTGGAAAGCGACGTTGATGGATTAATGCAGTCGGTAAAAATGAACGCTGCCCAGGCAAGGCAGCAACTTCCTGATGACGCTACGCTGCGCCACCAAATCATGGAACGTTTGATCATGGATCAAATCCTCCTGCAGATGGGGCAGAAAATGGGGGTTAAAATCTCCGATGAGCAGCTTGATCAGGCGATTGCCAACATTGCCAAACAGAACAACATGACGCTGGATCAGATGCGCAGCCGTCTGGCTTACGATGGTCTGAACTACAACACCTATCGTAATCAGATCCGCAAAGAGATGATTATCTCGGAAGTGCGCAACAACGAAGTGCGTCGTCGCATCACTATCCTGCCACAGGAAGTTGAAGCTCTGGCGCAGCAAGTCGGTAATCAAAATGATGCCAGCACTGAACTGAACTTAAGCCACATCCTGATCCCGCTGCCGGAAAACCCGTCTTCTGAACAGGTGAATGAGGCGGAAAGCCAGGCGCGTGCCATTGTCGATCAGGCGCGTAACGGCGCTGATTTCGGTAAGCTGGCGATTGCTCATTCTGCCGACCAGCAGGCGCTGAACGGCGGCCAGATGGGCTGGGGTCGCATTCAGGAGCTGCCGGGGATCTTCGCCCAGGCATTAAGCACCGCGAAGAAAGGCGACATTGTTGGCCCAATTCGTTCCGGCGTTGGCTTCCACATTCTGAAAGTTAACGACCTGCGCGGCGAAAGCAAAAATATCTCGGTGACCGAAGTTCATGCTCGCCATATTCTGCTGAAACCGTCGCCTATCATGACTGACGAACAGGCCCGCGTGAAACTGGAACAAATTGCTGCGGATATCAAGAGCGGTAAAACCACATTTGCTGCCGCAGCAAAAGAGTTCTCTCAGGATCCTGGCTCTGCAAATCAGGGCGGCGATCTCGGTTGGGCTACGCCAGATATTTTCGATCCAGCCTTCCGTGATGCGTTGACCCGCCTGAACAAAGGTCAAATGAGTGCACCGGTTCACTCTTCATTCGGCTGGCATTTAATCGAACTGCTGGACACCCGTAATGTCGATAAAACCGATGCGGCGCAGAAAGATCGTGCATACCGCATGCTGATGAACCGTAAGTTCTCGGAAGAAGCAGCAAGCTGGATGCAGGAACAACGCGCCAGCGCTTATGTGAAAATTTTGAGCAACTAATGGTTAAACCCCAACGTGTTGTGATCACTCCCGGCGAACCCGCCGGGATTGGCCCGGACTTAGTTGTCCAGCTTGCACAACGAGAGTGGCCGGTAGAACTGGTTGTTTGTGCCGATGCCACTCTCCTTACCGACCGGGCAGCGATGCTCGGTTTACCGCTTAACCTCCGCCCTTATTCCCCCGACTCCCCTGCGCAACCGCAATCTGCGGGAACGCTGACGCTACTTCCCATTGCACTACGTGTACCTGCCACTGCGGGACAATTAGCAGTTGAGAATGGGCATTATGTGGTGGAGACGCTGGCACGCGCGTGCAACGGTTGCCTTAACGGCGAATTTGCCGCGCTGATCACAGGTCCGGTGCATAAAGGCGTTATCAACGACGCAGGCATTCCGTTTACCGGTCATACCGAGTTTTTTGAAGAACGCTCGCAGGCGAAAAAAGTGGTGATGATGCTGGCAACCGAAGAACTTCGCGTGGCGCTGGCAACAACGCATTTACCGCTGCGCGATATTGCTGACGCCATCACCCCTGCGCTTCTGCACGAAGTGATTGCTATTTTGCATCACGATTTGCGAACCAAATTTGGTATTGCCGAACCGCGCATTCTGGTCTGTGGCCTGAATCCGCACGCGGGCGAAGGCGGTCATATGGGCACGGAAGAGATAGACACCATTATTCCGGTGCTCGACGAGCTGCGGGCGCAGGGGATGAAACTCAACGGGCCGCTGCCTGCCGATACCCTGTTTCAGCCGAAATATCTCGATAACGCCGACGCCGTGCTGGCGATGTACCACGATCAGGGTCTTCCCGTGCTAAAATACCAGGGCTTCGGGCGCGGTGTGAACATTACGCTGGGCCTGCCCTTTATTCGCACATCAGTGGACCACGGCACCGCGCTTGAACTGGCGGGACGTGGCAAAGCCGATGTCGGCAGTTTTATTACGGCGCTTAATCTCGCCATCAAAATGATTGTTAATACCCAATGAATAATCGAGTCCACCAGGGCCATTTAGCCCGTAAACGCTTCGGGCAAAACTTTCTCAACGATCAGTTCGTGATCGACAGTATTGTTTCTGCCATTAACCCGCAAAAGGGCCAGGCAATGGTCGAAATCGGCCCCGGTCTGGCAGCTTTAACCGAACCGGTTGGCGAACGACTGGACCAGCTGACAGTCATCGAACTTGACCGTGATCTGGCAGCGCGCCTGCAAACGCATCCATTCTTAGGCCCGAAACTGACGATTTATCAACAGGATGCGATGACCTTCAACTTCGGTGAACTGGCAGAGAAAATGGGCCAGCCGCTGCGTGTTTTCGGCAACCTGCCGTATAACATCTCCACACCGTTGATGTTCCATCTGTTTAGCTATACTGATGCCATTGCCGACATGCACTTTATGTTGCAAAAAGAGGTGGTGAATCGTCTGGTTGCAGGACCGAACAGCAAGGCGTATGGTCGATTAAGCGTCATGGCGCAATACTATTGCAACGTGATCCCGGTGCTGGAAGTGCCGCCATCAGCCTTTACACCACCACCCAAAGTGGATTCCGCCGTCGTGCGCCTGGTTCCGCACACGACGATGCCTCACCCGGTTAAAGATGTTCGCGTGCTGAGTCGTATCACCACTGAAGCCTTTAACCAGCGTCGTAAAACCATTCGTAACAGCCTCGGCAACCTGTTTAGCGTCGAGGTGTTAACGGGAATGGGGATCGACCCGGCGATGCGAGCGGAAAATATCTCTGTCGCGCAATATTGCCAGATGGCGAACTATCTGGCGGAGAACGCGCCTTTGCTGGAGAGTTAACGATGATCAATTCGCCCCGAGTGTGTATTCAGGTTCAAAGCGTCTACATTGAGGCACAATCTTCACCTGATAATGAACGTTACGTTTTTTCTTATACCGTAACCATACGCAACCTGGGGCGAGCGCCAGTGCAGTTGTTGGGGCGTTACTGGCTGATCACTAACGGCAATGGCCGTGAAACAGAAGTCCAGGGCGAAGGTGTGGTGGGCGTCCAACCGCATATCGCGCCTGGCGAAGAGTACCAGTATACCAGCGGCGCGATTATCGAAACGCCGCTGGGCACCATGCAGGGTCACTACGAAATGATTGATGAGAACGGCGTTCCCTTTATCATCGACATTCCCGTATTCCGACTCGCCGTTCCAATATTCATTCATTAAAAAATTATGGCGACATACCTTATTGGCGATGTTCATGGCTGTTACGATGAACTGATCGCATTGCTGCATAAAGTGGAATTTACCCCTGGGAAAGATACCCTCTGGCTGACGGGCGATCTGGTTGCGCGCGGTCCTGGTTCGCTTGATGTTCTGCGCTATGTGAAATCCTTAGGCGACAGCGTACGTCTGGTGCTGGGCAATCACGATCTGCATCTGCTGGCAGTATTTTCAGGCATAAGCCGCAACAAACCAAAAGATCGTCTCACGCCGCTACTGGAAGCACCTGATGCCGATGAACTGCTTAACTGGCTACGTCGTCAGCCTTTGTTGCAAATCGATGAAGAGAAAAAGCTGGTGATGGCCCACGCGGGGATCACGCCGCAGTGGGACTTACCGACCGCGAAAGAGTGCGCACGTGACGTAGAAGCGGTACTGTCAAGCGACTCTTACCCTTTCTTCCTCGATGCCATGTACGGCGATATGCCGAACAACTGGTCACCAGATTTGCGTGGTCTGGCGCGATTACGTTTTATCACCAACGCCTTTACCCGTATGCGCTTTTGCTTTCCAAACGGTCAACTGGATATGTACAGCAAAGAATCGCCGGAAGAAGCCCCTGCCCCGCTGAAACCGTGGTTTGCGATTCCTGGTCCCGTCGCTGAAGAGTACAGCATCGCTTTTGGTCACTGGGCATCGCTGGAAGGCAAAGGTACGCCAGAAGGTATTTACGCGCTGGATACCGGCTGCTGCTGGGGTGGTACATTAACCTGCCTGCGCTGGGAAGATAAACAGTATTTCGTCCAGCCGTCGAACCGGCATAAGGATCTGGGCGAAGCGGCGGCGTCTTAAACACAGCCTGATACAGGAAGGCCGGATAAGACGCGACCGGCGTCACATCCGGCACTAGCCGTAAATTCTATACAAACTTACCGCCGCTCCAGAATCTCAAAGCAATAGCTATGAGAGTTCTGCGCATCAGCGTCGTGGAATTCGCTGAATACCGATTCCCAGTCATCCGGCTCATAATCCGGGAAATGGGTGTCGCCTTCCACTTCCGCGTCGATATGCGTCAAATACAGTTTTTGCGCTTTCGGCAGGAACTGCTCATAAACGCGACCGCCGCCAATCACCATAATTTCTGGTACGTCACCACACGCCGCAATGGCTTCATCAACCGATTTCACCCACGTCACGCGATCGTCCGTGCCCGGCTTGCTGCTGATGATAATGTTTTTGCGCCCCGGCAGCGGGCGGCCAATCGATTCCCAGGTATGGCGGCCCATAACTACGGGTTTATTTAAGGTGTTGCGTTTAAACCAGGCGAGATCGGCAGGCAGGTTCCACGGCATGGCGTTTTCCATGCCGATAACGCGATCTACCGCTAACGCCGCAATCAGACTGATCATTGGGGTATCCTGATAAAAAAAATTGTCGCCACTATACGTAAAGCGTAAACCTTCGTCGACTGGCGAAAGGATGATGTTGAAGAAAATTTTTATTTTGCTGGCGAGTCCATAATCTGTTCGTGGACTCGCCGCATTACAATGAAATAAAAACAAATAGTTAGCTGTAAAGCGTGATTTACGTCACTCTTTATTAGGATAAGGGTTTCGTTTCCGGTTCATCCGCCATGTTGCCGGTATGTTTCCCCTCTTCAGTACCCTGCCAGCCATGCCGTTGGATGAGTGACAGATGTTCCCGGTCCTCGGTGATAATCTCACTTAACATCGCGCTGGTGCGTTTATAGACCGCCGCGCGGGCTTTGGTATCGTTCTCAACCATTGCCATCTCTTCCACCATCTGAATATTAAAGCGGCGGAACACATCGGCGCGTTCTCGCGCTTCATATGGCCCCAGCCCTAAACTTTCCAGCGCCAGACGCCCGATTTTCAGCGCTCCTTCGAAGGTTTCACGTTCCGGCTTTTCAACACCTGCCTGGCGCAAACGAATGTAGTGGTCGACATCGCGGGCGCGGGCAATAATATGCAAATGCGGGAAATGTTCTTTCACCATCTCCGTCAGTTGCAGGTTGGTTTGCGGATCGTCGATGGCGTTAATCAGCACTTCCGCTTTCGCCGCTCCGGCAGATTCCAGTAAATCCATCCGCGTGGCGTCGCCGTAAAACACTTTCATGCCGAATTTACGCAGCGTTTCGATATGGTCCGGGTCGTGATCGAGCACCACCATTTTCACCCCGCTGGAGAGCAGTAAACGCCCGGTGATCTGCCCAAAACGACCGAATCCGGCAATGATTACCCGCGGCTGTTCTTCGTCGATCTCATCGGCTTCACGCGCTTCTTCAGTAGAAGATTGCTCAAGGCGATTGAGGATCACCAACAGAATCGGCGTTGCCGCCATCGACAGCGCCACCGCCAGGGTCAGCGATTTCGCCCACTCTGGCTCCAGCACATTCGCCATCTGCGCCGCACCAAATACCACAAAGGCAAACTCACTGCCCTGCCCTAATAACACAGCAAACCAGCGACGCTGTTTATTTGGCACCTGCAACGGTCGGGCAATCAGCCACAACATGGCGATTTTGATGATGAGGAAACCGAGCAGCAAAATAACAATGCGCAACGGATTTTCAAGCAGCGTGCCAAAGTCTATCGACATGCCAACGCCGATGAAAAACAGCCCCAGTAGCAAACCTTTAAATGGTTCGATATCGCTTTCCAGCGCATGACGATATTCCGAGCTTGCCAGCAGTACGCCCGCCAGAAACGCGCCCATCGCCATCGACAAGCCAACCTCTTCCAGCAGCAAACCAAAGCCAAACACGAGGAATAAAGCTACGGCGCTGAACACTTCCCGCAAGCCAGAGCGGGCAACAAAACGCAGCGCCGGACGCGTGACATAGCGCCCCAGCAGTACCACCAGCACCAGCGCGCCCGCCACTTTTAACGCCGACAGGGCAAATGCGCCCATCGTCGTCGAGGCACTGCTCGCCGCCAGTAGCGGGATCATCGCCACCAGCGGGATCGCCGCGATATCCTGGAACAGCAGAACCGCGAAGGCACTGCGGCCCATCTGCGTCATCATCAGATTGCGTTCATTCATCGCCTGCATGGCAATTGCCGTAGAAGAGAGCGCCAGCGTCATGCCGATCAGTTCCGCTACCTGCCAGCGTAGCCCAAGTAACATGCAGAACAGCCCCAGCAGGCCGCCGCAAATCACCATCTGCAATGCGCCACCGCCGAACACCGCCGCACGCAGCTTCCACAGCCTTTGTGGATCGAGTTCGAGGCCGATAATAAACAACATCAGCACCACGCCGATTTCAGCAAAGTGCAGAATAGATTCGGCATCGGTCACCAGTCGCAGCCCCCACGGACCAATAATGCAGCCGGCGATCAGGTAGCCAAGTACCGATCCCAGACCAAGACGTACCGCAATGGGGACAATCAGCGCCGCCGAACCGAGATAAATCAGCGCCTGAATCAGCGTATGGCTATCCATGATGTGCCTCCTGCCATTCCAGCAGACGTTGCTTATAGTGACGCGCCTGCCCTTCGAGGGTTTCGTCGTCACAAATAAAGGTGCAGTGCATGGCAAACGGTGGCAGCCAGTTCAGCCCGCAGTAGATTGCCGTCGCCTGTAGCGGCTGCGACAGCACATCAAAGCCCGGATGCGCACCAATTTCAAAATGGCTTTCCCCGCCGCCGGTCGTCACAGCCCACAGCAAATGTTTGCCATGCAGCGCCGTGCCGCCGTGACCGTAAGCCCAGCCGTGGGAGAAAACTTTATCGATCCAAAGTTTAAGGAGCGGTGGAATGCTGTACCACTGCATCGGGTGCTGCCAGACGATCAGATCGGCGCGAGACAGCGCCTCCTGCTCGGCGGCAATGTCGATATTGAAGTCAGGATAGAGTTGATAAAGAGAGCGAATTTCGACGCCTTCCAGCGTCCTTGCCTGTTCAAGCATCCGTTTATTCGCATGGGAATGATGCGGATACGGATGCGCATAAATTATAAGAATCATAGGTAGCCCGCGTGTTTACGCCTTTGTTTTCCCACAAAGTGTAGTCATATATTCACGCGGCTTATAGTCAATAATATTGATTCAGAAAAGAGAGAAATCTGAATAAATTACCCCGCTCGCTGCCTGCGGATCGTCATATTGCTGGTCTGCGCCAGTGACATCCCACGTGTTTCCGGGGCAAACGCTACGGAAATCAACAAGCCAAATAGCGAGATCCCCGCCCCCATTAGCATCGTGTTACTGATACCGTAATTATTGATAAAGATCGGCAGTGCCCAGGTCGATACAATAGTGCCAATACGGCTTAAGGACATAATCACGCCCACGGCAGAGGCGCGGATATCCGTCGGGAAGAGTTCATTAGGATAAAGCCACTGCAAATTACCCGGCCCACCAGAGAAAAAGGCATACACCGCAAACGCCATTACCACCAGCCAGATCCCCATATCCGGGATCAGCCCCAAAACCGCCAGCGCCAGCGTCATCATGGCAAAGCTGCCAATCAACAATGGACGCCGTCCGGCAGTGTTTAGCCACAGCATCGGCGGAATACAGCCGAGCATAAAGAACAGGCTAATCACCACATTCCCCAGCGCCGCGTTTTTGCCAACCCCCAATCCCAACAAACCAACGATTTGCGGGCCAAAGGTGTAAATAGCGAACATGGGGATCACCTGGCAGGTCCAGATGGCGGCAACAAACAGAACAAAAGGAAAATGGCGGCGATTAAACAGATCGCGAAAACGGGTTTGCTGCGGCTGCTCTTCCTCGAAAGCCACCGGTTCGCCAAACAGTTTGATCATCATCTCTTCGCACTCTTTCACTCGCCCTTTGCGTAACAACCAGCGGGGAGATTCAGGCAGTTCGAATCGACCAATCAAAATCAACAAACAAGGGATCGCCGCGCTACCCAGCATCCAGCGCCAGCCGCCTTCCACATCATAAAGCCAGTAGCCGACCAGATCGGCGCAGGTCGCGCCGACATACCACATCGCGGCGATAAAGCTGATGGAAAACGCCCGCTGACGGGTACTGGAGAACTCGGTGATCATTGAGGTGGCGATAGGATAATCCGCACCGATGACAATGCCGATAAGTACCCGCATCACCAGCAGTTCGACGGGGGATGAGACAAACATCGTCGCCACCGATATCACGCCGATGGCGATGATATCAATGAGGAACATTTTGCGCCGTCCGACTTTATCGGAGATATAGCCAAACAGCGATGTGCCAACGAACAGCCCGGCGAGCGTTCCCGCGCCCAGCAAGCCAATCCAGTCAGCGTCCAGTTTCAGCGCCGGAGTCAGTTGCTCCAGCGCCACGCCAATCATTACCAGTACATAACCATCCAGAAACGGACCACCGCTTCCCCACAGCAAAATGCGGCGGTGAATAGAGG
Source organism: Escherichia sp. E4930 (assembly GCF_005845405.1). Classification (NCBI taxonomy): domain Bacteria; kingdom Pseudomonadati; phylum Pseudomonadota; class Gammaproteobacteria; order Enterobacterales; family Enterobacteriaceae; genus Escherichia; species Escherichia sp. E4930. Next base: position 80,925 of record NZ_VCDZ01000014.1, read on the forward strand.
AAAATTTAAGATCGTCAAAGTTTCTGGACGGTTGCATGGGTTATTCCTGTTTTTTTGCAATGAGAGTCAGTACGGCGTTACGTATCAAACCAACATCAGCCGTAACGGAACTCCACACCAAAGGTGCCGCGCGGGTATTCCCACTGTTCCAGCGCCGCCCCCAGCCCCAGAATGCGACAGGTGCCGCACTCCAGACATCCGGCGTAATCGAAGCGCACACTGCCGTCATCCTGCTTCTTGTACAGACCTGCGGGGCACGCTTTCACCAGCAGCTCCAGCGCCTGTTTATCGGCATCGGCCTTCACAACAATGTGCGGATGCTCTTCATCGACATTGAATTTATTGACGCCCAATTTGACGTCCACATTGACGGGAGAAGTCATAAAACGGTCACTCCTTTCATGCCATCCTTGATTAGATTGATGAAGCCCACTTTCTTGCCGTGGCGGAGGATTTTCTTGCGCATCAGTTCCGGCGCGCTGCCGTCAATGGTGAACAGGTCACGCGCCACGCCCACCGCCAGTTCCGGGTAGCCGCTAAACATGCGTGGGTTATCAAGGAACGCCGGTAGTTTCTGGTACATACGCATATCGCGCAGCGGGCCACTCTCAAGATGCTGACGATATTCCGCCAGTTTTTGCTTACTAAAATCGTCGCTTTTCATCGCTGAAAGCACAGTTTTTGCAGCTGCTTCCCCGGCGGCAATCGCCAGATCCATTCCGCGAATGGTAAAACCGAGGTTCATACACATTCCGGCGGCATCACCGGCAATCAATACGCCGTCACCAACCAGCTCCGGTAGCATGTTGATGCCTGCTTCCGGCACTACGTGAGCGGAATATTCCACCAGCTTGCCGCCCGCGATCAGCGGTGCAACTGCCGGATGCTGTTTGAAATCTTCCAGCATTTGCGGCACCGATTTTTTCGCGTCATGCAGATGATGCAGACCACAAACCAGCCCCAGCGACAGAGTGTTTTCATTGGTATAAAGGAAGCCGCCGCCCATCAGGCCATCGGTGGGTGATCCCGCAAACAGGCAAGCCGCGCCCTGATTACCCTGCAACTGAAAACGGTCTTCGATAACCGACTTTGGTAACTCGATCAGTTCCTTCACGCCAACCGCCACATCCGTCGGTTTAACGCGTTTTGCCATCCCCAGCTTTTCGGCAAGGATGGAATTCACCCCGTCAGCAAGGATCACCGTTTTCGCTTCAATCACATCGCCATCGGCTTCTACGCCGACAACTTTGCCATCGCGCTGTACGAGGTTATCGACGCGGATCCCGGTAATTAACTGCGCGCCCGCTTCTTCGGCCTGCTCCATCAACCAGGCATCAAATTTACTGCGCAAAACGGAGTAAGAACGCTGGGATGGCGAGGTTTCGTCACCATTGCAGTAGTCCATAGTCATCGCTGACTTTTCCGTCATAAACGCGAGTTTTTCATGGGTGATCAGGCGTTCTACGGGGGCGGACTCGGCGAAACCTGGAATAATGTGTTCCAGACTGTGGGCATAGAGACGCCCGCCGGTGACGTTCTTGGCACCTGCGGAATTGCCACGCTCGATAACTAACACTTGCGCCCCTTCGCGGGCGAGCACCAGTGCGGCAACCGAACCGGCAAGCCCTGCACCGACGATGATGGCGTCAAAGATATCTTCGGACATAAGAGCTCCCTGTCAGCGGCAGGGCCGTAATGCAGCCCTGCCAGAGTGGATCAACGCGCTAAAGCTGTGGTCAGTGCCGGAAGGATCTTCACGGCGTCGCCAACAATGCCGTAATCCGCGTACTGGAAGATCGGCGCATTTTTATCTTTGTTGATGGCGAAAATGGTTTGCGACGCGTTAGCGCCAACCATGTGCTGGATCTGCCCGGAGATCCCCACCGCCAGGTACAGTTCAGGTTTCAGCATCAGGTTGGAGATACCGACATAGCGTTCGTGCTCCATCCATTTTTCGTTTTCCGCCACCGGACGAGAACAGGCCAACTCCGCACCTATCGCCTTGCAAAGCTGTTCTGCCAGCGCAATGTTCTCTTTGCTGCCAATGCCGCGACCGACGCTGACCACCAGACGGGCTTTGTCGAGATCGACGCTGTTGCTCTGGCGCGCCTGCGTTGCCATGCGGGTAATCGCCACAGCCGGTGCCTGCCACTCCACGGTGTGCGTTTCGCCAGTACGTGACGCGTCTGGCTGAGCCGCATCGAACGTGCCGCTGCTGATGGTCAGCACCGCATACGGCGTGGCAATGCGTTCTTCGCCAATCGCCAGACCGCCGTAAACCATGTGTTTCACTGTCGCTTTACCGTCCTGTACGCTGACGGTGCTGGCATCGTTAGACACCGCCGCTTTAAGGCGATAACCCAGTTTTGCCGCCAGTAATTTGCCGCGACGGGTGTTTGGCAGCAGTACCAGGCCGTCTGCGCCGTGCTGGCGAATAGTGTCAGCCATGACACTGGCGTAATCTTCGATCATCCGAGCGTCCGGTTTGCCGCTTAATTTCCAGACATGATTAGCGCCGAGCTGGATTGCCTGTACGCCATCGGCATCATTGAGGACAAAGGCATTGATTTGATTAGCTAAAGCCTGCGCACCGTTCATCAGTTCCGGCAGACGAGAAGGGGTATCGCTGAATACCCAGACTTGAGAAAACGTGTTCATAGCATCCCCTGTAATTAAATGACTTTGCGAAGATTTTCAGCAAATGCGGCGATCTGTTCTTCGCCGTCGCCTTCAATCACGATGCGCTGACGCTCGCGCTGTTTCGGTGCGGCAACCTGTTGTTCAGACCAGGCTGACTCTGCGTTAAAGCCAATATCCGCCGCCGACCATACCTGGACTGGCTTTTTCGCCGCGCCGAGAATGGCTTTCATCGAAGGAATTTGTGGGGAGTTGATATCAGTGGAAACAGCAACAACCGCAGGCAGCGGAATGCTTAAGGTTTCTGTTTCATCTTCCAGTTCGCGCTCAACGGTGAGGGTATCTGCCGTCAGGGAGATAATTTTGCTGACGCCGTTAACTGCCGGAATATTGAGGATTTCGCCCACCAGCAAACCAACCTGCTGGGCATAAAGGTCGGAAGAACCATCGCCGCAGAGGATCAGATCAAAGCCAGCTTTCTGTGCCGCGGCAGCCAGTGCAGTCGCCGTTTGTTGCGGCAGTGCCTGCTCGAACTGGTCATCAATCACCACAATCAGTTCATCCGGGCCGCGCGATAGCACATCTTTACGCCCTTTGGCGTTGGTCAGGGCTTTACCGCCCACACTTAAGGCCGTCACCTGCGCCTCTGCCGCCTGCTGTTTTAGCTGGCAAGCCGCTTCAATAGCGTTGAGATCGTATTGGCTTATTTTGGCATCGGCTTTGCTGAGATCTAATGAACCATCAGCATTATTGATCGCAATATCCTGTTCATCAGGCACGCACTTATAGCAAGTAATAATCTTCATTGCATCTCCAGAAATCATGAAGGAAACGTCGTTCATATCGGTGGTGTTAATTACAGATATCACGTCCTTTAATTCGGGAATAAAACTTTAATCACCAATATTGAAAATGTCACACGCAGATAAATCCAACTTTCAATATTGTTAAGTCCCTCACCAATATTGAAAACATGGCGTAGCAAAAAGAAATTTTCAATATTGTTTTATGGATCACCAATATTGAAAGTCAGATGCTATTTTTTTACTCACAATCAAGCCCATCATATTGATTAATATTGGATATTCACACAAAGACACTCTGTTTTTACCCGATGAAAAACTGTGGCTTACATCACAGAATGCAGCCAATTGAATACCCATTATGAGTTAGCCATTAACGCGTCCACGAGGTTAATAATAATTATATTAAATGTTAACAAAAATAAAACAAACGGGAACGCCAAATAAATATTTATTTTTACAGTGGAATTAACTCATGACAAAAGAAAAGAGAAAAACGGGAATAGAACCGAAGGTGTTCTTTCCGCCATTAATAATCGTTGGCATACTTTGTTGGCTTACAGTCAGAGATCTGGATGCGGCGAATGTCGTTATTAATGCTGTATTCAGTTACGTCACCAATGTATGGGGATGGGCATTTGAATGGTATATGGTGGTGATGCTTTTCGGTTGGTTCTGGCTGGTATTTGGCCCGTATGCCAAAAAGCGTTTAGGTAACGAACCCCCTGAGTTCAGCACCGCCAGTTGGATCTTTATGATGTTCGCCTCCTGTACGTCTGCTGCCGTACTGTTCTGGGGATCGATTGAGATCTACTACTACATCTCCACGCCGCCATTTGCTTTAGCGCCAAACTCCACTGGCGCGAAAGAACTGGGGCTGGCCTACAGTTTGTTCCACTGGGGACCGCTACCGTGGGCCACTTACAGCTTCCTTTCCGTCGCCTTCGCGTACTTCTTCTTTGTCCGCAAAATGGATGTGATTCGCCCCAGCTCCACTCTGGTGCCGCTGGTCGGTGAAAAACATGCCAAAGGCTTGTTTGGCACTATCGTCGATAACTTCTATCTGGTGGCGTTGATCTTCGCAATGGGCACCAGTCTGGGTCTTGCCACGCCGCTGGTGACCGAGTGTATGCAGTATCTGTTTGGTATTCCGCATACCCTGCAACTGGACGCTATTATCATTACCTGCTGGATCATCCTCAACGCTATCTGCGTCGCCTGTGGTCTGCAAAAAGGGGTAAAAATCGCCAGCGATGTGCGCAGCTATCTGAGTTTCCTGATGCTTGGCTGGGTATTCATCGTCAGCGGCGCCAGCTTCATCATGAACTACTTCACCGACTCGGTGGGGATGTTGCTGATGTATCTGCCGCGCATGTTGTTCTATACCGATGCCGTTGGCAAAGGCGGCTTCCCGCAGGGCTGGACCGTATTCTACTGGGCATGGTGGGTAATTTACGCCATCCAGATGAGTATCTTCCTGGCGCGTATTTCCCGTGGTCGTACCGTGCGTGAACTGTGCTTCGGTATGGTAATGGGGCTGACAGCATCCACCTGGATCCTGTGGACCGTGCTCGGCAGTAACACTCTGCTGTTGATGGATAAAAACATCATCAACATTCCAAACCTGATCGAACAGTACGGTGTGGCGCGCGCCATCATCGAAACCTGGGCCGCTCTGCCGCTCAGCACTGCCACCATGTGGGGCTTCTTCATTCTCTGCTTTATTGCCACCGTTACCCTGATTAACGCTTGCTCTTACACCCTGGCGATGTCCACTTGTCGCGAAGTACGCGATGGCGAAGAGCCGCCACTGCTGGTGCGTATCGGCTGGTCAGTGTTGGTTGGTGTTATCGGCATTGTTCTGCTGGCGCTCGGCGGCCTGAAACCGATTCAAACTGCCATTATCGCCGGAGGATGCCCGCTGTTCTTCGTCAACATTATGGTGACGCTCTCCTTTATTAAAGACGCGAAACAGAACTGGAAAGATTAATTAACCCCCAAAATATCAAGAGGTTGAAAGATGGATTTTAATTTAAATGATGAGCAGGAACTGTTTGTCGCCGGTATCCGCGAACTAATGGCCAGCGAAAACTGGGAGGCCTATTTTGCCGAGTGCGACCGTGACAGCGTCTACCCGGAACGTTTTGTCAAAGCGCTGGCGGATATGGATATCGACAGCCTGCTGATCCCGGAAGAGCACGGTGGTCTGGATGCGGGGTTTGTTACCCTCGCCGCCGTGTGGATGGAACTGGGTCGTTTGGGGGCGCCAACCTACGTGTTGTATCAGTTGCCTGGCGGGTTTAACACCATCCTACGTGAAGGCACACAAGAGCAGATCGACAAGATTATGGCATTCCGCGGCACCGGTAAGCAGATGTGGAACTCAGCGATTACCGAACCAGGCGCGGGCTCTGACGTGGGTAGCCTGAAAACGACTTATACCCGTAGAGATGGTAAGATTTATCTTAATGGTAGTAAGTGTTTTATTACCAGCAGCGCCTACACCCCGTACATCGTGGTGATGGCGCGCGACGGGGCTTCTCCGGACAAACCTGTCTACACCGAATGGTTTGTTGATATGAGCAAACCGGGCATCAAAGTGACCAAACTTGAGAAGCTCGGTCTGCGTATGGATAGCTGCTGTGAAATCACCTTTGACGATGTGGAACTGGACGAGAAAGACATGTTCGGTCGGGAAGGTAACGGCTTTAACCGCGTCAAAGAAGAGTTCGACCACGAACGTTTCCTGGTAGCCCTGACCAACTATGGTACAGCGATGTGCGCCTTTGAAGATGCGGCGCGCTACGCCAACCAACGCGTGCAGTTTGGCGAGGCGATTGGTCGTTTCCAGTTGATTCAGGAAAAATTCGCCCACATGGCGATCAAATTAAACTCCATGAAAAACATGCTGTATGAAGCAGCGTGGAAAGCAGACAACGGCACCATCACCTCTGGTGATGCGGCAATGTGCAAATACTTCTGCGCCAATGCGGCATTTGAAGTGGTAGATAGCGCAATGCAGGTGCTGGGCGGTGTCGGGATTGCGGGCAACCACCGCATCAGCCGCTTCTGGCGTGACCTGCGTGTAGACCGCGTCTCCGGGGGATCTGACGAAATGCAGATCCTGACGCTGGGTCGTGCGGTGCTGAAGCAATACCGCTAAGTCCGTGCTCTGCCTGATGCGACGCTGATGCGTCTTATCAGGCCTACGGGAGCACGAATGTCGGCCGGATAAAGCGTTTACGCCGCATCCGGCAGTCATGCGCTACACAAATTTTTCAGGAGCTAATAATGGATCATCTACCCATGCCGAAATTCGGGCCGTTGGCCGGATTGCGCGTTGTCTTCTCCGGTATCGAAATCGCCGGACCGTTCGCCGGGCAAATGTTCGCAGAATGGGGGGCGGAAGTTATCTGGATCGAGAACGTCGCCTGGGCCGACACCATTCGCGTTCAACCGAACTACCCGCAACTCTCCCGCCGCAATTTGCACGCGCTGTCGTTAAATATTTTCAAAGATGAAGGCCGCGAAGCGTTTCTGAAATTAATGGAAACCACCGATATCTTCATCGAAGCCAGTAAAGGTCCGGCCTTTGCCCGTCGTGGCATTACCGATGAAGTCCTGTGGCAGCACAACCCGAAACTGGTTATCGCTCACCTGTCCGGTTTTGGTCAGTACGGCACCGAGGAGTACACCAATCTTCCGGCCTATAACACTATCGCCCAGGCCTTCAGTGGTTACCTGATTCAGAACGGTGATGTTGACCAGCCAATGCCTGCCTTCCCGTATACCGCCGATTACTTTTCTGGCCTGACTGCCACCACGGCGGCGCTGGCAGCACTGCATAAAGTGCGCGAAACCGGAAAAGGCGAAAGTATCGACATCGCCATGTATGAAGTGATGCTGCGTATGGGCCAGTACTTCATGATGGATTACTTCAACGGCGGCGAAATGTGCCCGCGCATGACCAAAGGGAAAGATCCCTACTACGCCGGTTGCGGTCTGTACAAATGCGCCGACGGCTACATCGTGATGGAACTGGTGGGCATTACTCAGATTGCAGAATGCTTTAAAGATATTGGCCTCGCACATCTGCTCGGTACGCCGGAAATCCCGGAAGGCACCCAGCTTATCCACCGTATCGAATGCCCTTACGGCCCGCTGGTTGAAGAGAAACTCGATGCCTGGCTGGCGGCACATACCATCGCAGAAGTTAAAGAACGCTTTGCTGAACTGAATATCGCCTGCGCCAAAGTGCTGACCGTACCGGAACTGGAAAGCAATCCACAGTATGTGGCCCGTGAATCCATCACCCAGTGGCAAACGATGGATGGTCGCACCTGCAAAGGGCCAAACGTGATGCCGAAATTCAAAAATAACCCAGGCCAAATCTGGCGCGGAATGCCATCACATGGCATGGACACGGCTGCCATTTTGAAAACTATCGGCTACAGCGAAAACGACATTCAGGAGTTGGTCAGCAAAGGTCTGGCCAAAGTTGAGGACTAAACGCGTGGCGCCAGTCGGCTTGCCTGACTAGCGCCCGCCCAATAACAAACGAACAAAATGGATAGAGGTGCAATGGATATCATTGGCGGACAACATCTACGTCAAATGTGGGACGATCTGGAGGACGTTTACGGTCACAAAACGGCGCTGATTTGTGAATCCAGCGGCGGAGTCGTTAACCGGTATAGTTATCTTGAGTTAAATCAGGAGATTAACCGCACGGCAAATCTGTTTTATACGCTGGGGATTCGCAAAGGCGACAAGGTTGCTCTACATCTCGACAACTGCCCGGAATTTATCTTTTGCTGGTTCGGGCTGGCAAAAATTGGCGCGATTATGGTGCCGATTAACGCCCGCCTGTTGCGCGAAGAAAGCACGTGGATCCTGCAAAATAGCCAGGCGTGCCTGCTGGTGACCAGTGCGCAATTTTATCCTATGTATCAACAGATTCAGCAGGAAGATGCCACTCAGTTGCGGCACATTTGCCTGACAGATGTGGCACTTCCCGCTGATGATGGCGTGAGTTCGTTTACTCAACTGAAAAATCAACAACCTGCCACCTTGTGCTATGCACCGCCGCTATCGACCGACGATACGGCGGAAATTCTCTTTACCTCCGGTACCACTTCCCGACCGAAAGGTGTGGTGATTACCCATTACAACCTGCGCTTCGCTGGATATTACTCCGCCTGGCAGTGCGCACTGCGTGACGATGACGTCTACCTGACGGTAATGCCTGCGTTTCATATCGATTGCCAGTGTACTGCGGCGATGGCGGCGTTTTCTGCCGGAGCCACCTTTGTGCTGGTCGAGAAATACAGCGCCCGCGCCTTCTGGGGACAGGTACAGAAGTACCGCGCCACCATTACCGAATGTATTCCGATGATGATTCGTACGTTGATGGTGCAGCCGCCTTCAGCGAACGATCGGCAACACCGCCTGCGGGAAGTGATGTTTTATCTCAACCTGTCGGAGCAGGAAAAAGATGCGTTTTGTGAACGCTTCGGCGTTCGCTTGCTGACGTCTTATGGGATGACGGAAACCATTGTGGGCATTATCGGCGATCGCCCCGGCGATAAGCGTCGCTGGCCGTCGATTGGCCGGGCGGGATTTTGCTACGAAGCGGAGATCCGTGACGATCACAATCGTCCGCTCCCGGCTGGTGAGATCGGTGAAATCTGCATTAAAGGCGTACCGGGAAAAACCATCTTCAAAGAGTATTTTCTCAACCCGCAAGCCACTGCGAAAGTGCTGGAAGCCGACGGCTGGCTACATACCGGCGATACCGGATACTGCGACGAAGAGGGATTTTTTTATTTCGTCGATCGCCGCTGCAATATGATCAAACGCGGTGGGGAGAATGTCTCCTGCGTGGAGCTGGAAAATATTATCGCAGCGCACCCGAAAATTCAGGACATCGTGGTTGTTGGTATTAACGATTCGATTCGCGATGAAGCCATCAAAGCGTTTGTGGTGCTGAATGAAGGTGAAATATTGAGCGAAGAGGAATTCTTCTACTTTTGCGAACAGAATATGGCGAAATTTAAAGTGCCTTCTTATCTGGAGATCAGAAAAGATCTGCCGCGTAATTGCTCGGGGAAAATAATCAGAAAGGCGCTGAAATAAACACTACAGCAGGGTACTACTCTGCCTGGTAATAATCACGTTCAACAATAATATGCATTTTTTTGCAGGGCCGTTGTCGTCCCTGAAAAAGCAAAAATGGAGAAAAGGAATGAGTGAATCATTACATCTGACCCGCAATGGATCAATTCTGGAAATTACCCTTGATCGACCAAAAGCGAATGCTATTGATGCGAAAACCAGCTTTGAAATGGGCGAAGTATTTCTAAATTTCCGTGACGATCCGCAATTACGTGTCGCCATTATTACCGGTGCCGGAGAGAAATTCTTTTCCGCAGGCTGGGATTTAAAAGCAGCAGCAGAAGGCGAAGCACCGGATGCTGACTTTGGTCCGGGTGGTTTTGCGGGCTTAACAGAAATTTTCAATCTGGATAAACCGGTCATCGCAGCCGTGAACGGCTACGCCTTTGGCGGCGGTTTCGAACTGGCGCTGGCGGCAGATTTTATTGTTTGTGCCGATAACGCCAGCTTCGCCCTGCCGGAAGCCAAACTGGGCATCGTTCCTGACAGCGGCGGTGTGCTGCGTCTGCCGAAGATCCTGCCGCCTGCCATCGTCAATGAAATGGTGATGACCGGCAGAAGAATGGGCGCAGAAGAGGCGCTGCGTTGGGGGGTAGTCAACCGCGTGGTTAGCCAGGCGGAACTGATGGATAACGCCCGCGAACTGGCGCAGCAACTGGTTGACAGCGCCCCGCTGGCGATCGCGGCGCTGAAAGAGATCTACCGCACCACCAGCGAAATGCCGGTAGAAGAAGCGTATCGCTATATTCGCAGCGGCGTCTTGAAACACTATCCGTCGGTTCTGCATTCGGAGGATGCCATTGAAGGGCCGCAGGCGTTTGCCGAGAAGCGCGATCCGGTGTGGAAAGGACGTTAACAACCGTGAGCTATTACGCCTTTGAGGGGTTAATTCCGGTGGTTCACCCGACGGCGTTTGTCCATCCCAGTGCCGTCTTGATTGGCGATGTGATTGTGGGAGCCGGTGTCTACATCGGCCCACTCGCCTCACTGCGTGGTGATTACGGGCGGTTGATCGTGCAAGCGGGAGCCAATATTCAGGATGGCTGCATTATGCATGGCTACTGCGACACTGACACCATCGTTGGGGAAAACGGCCATATCGGGCACGGAGCGATCCTGCATGGCTGCATGATTGGTCGCGATGCATTGGTCGGGATGAACAGCGTGATTATGGATGGCGCGGTCATTGGCGAAGAGAGCATTGTTGCCGCCATGAGCTTTGTCAAAGCAGGCTTTCACGGCGAGAAACGCCAGTTGTTGATGGGTACGCCAGCCCGCGCTGTACGCAGTGTGAGTGACGACGAGTTACACTGGAAACGGTTGAATACCAAAGAGTATCAGGATCTTGTCGGGCGCTGTCATGCATCGTTACATGAAACGCAGCCACTGAGGCAAATGGAGGAAAATCGCCCCCGTTTGCAGGGGACGACGGATGTGACGCCGAAACGGTGATCTTGCCGGATGCGGCGTAAACGCCTTATCCGACCTGGCTGGAAAGCAACCGTAAGCCGGATAAGATGCGCCAGCATCGCATCCGGCGACCAGGTCGCACGGTATCATCGAAATGACATTAACGACGCATACTCTTTGACAACATCATCTGCCACTTCTGCTCGCGGTTAAGTTCCGTGAGCGGAACGGCAGGAATACGCGGCGTCTTTCTTACGCCGACTAATTTATCCCGGCTGTTATTGCGCAGGCGAGCGTAAATTTGCTCATCGATATCGACCACTTTTACCAGTCGCTGGCACTGGCATCCCCGCCCTTCCAGCTTATTAGGGATCATCTTAACTTCGCAGCTTATTTCTGTGACTTCCGACAGAATATAAGTCAGGGTATTAACCGCCTTGCTGTGTTCAATATCGAAATGAATAGAGATCTCTCTTGCTATCACCCACCGATTTTCAGCCATCATCCATTCGGCGATTAACAAATAGAGTGGTTTTTCAACACATCCTTCACACATACGAACTCCAGTTTCACAAATTAAAAGACTGGCTATGACTCGTTTTGCAGCAATTAAACAAGGCCATATTAAAATTGTGGATATATCGATAGTATGCAACCTAACGAAGGATTAGTGTGAGCAAAATCCTGCTTACGCCATCAAAAATATGAATTCCAACAAAGTTTTGTCTTACAGGTAAAAAAAACGGTCCTCTTTCGAGAACCGTATTAGTTATTCGATCAAATTGGCGAATAGTACATATCCGCCATCACACGCTATTATTTGATCTGTGCGTGCATTTCCTGCACCGAAATAACTTTTTCGGTCGCATCGGCATTCAACGCCATCGCGGTAGCGAAACCACCGTTCAGGGTGGTGTCATAATGCACTTTATATTGCAGCGCACTGCGACGAATCACGCGGGAGTCTTCAATCGCACGACGGCCTGAGGTGGTGTTGATGATGTAGGTATATTCGCCATTCTTGATACGGTCCTGAATGTGCGGACGACCTTCATGCACCTTGTTCACCAGACGCGGATTAATGCCCGCTTCACCCAGCACAATCGCCGTGCCGTGGGTCGCATCCAGCTCGAAGCCCTGTTTCAGCAGTTTTGCCGCCAGGTCCACCACGCGTTCTTTGTCGCCTTCGCGCACGGAGAGCAGCGCACGGCCCTGTTTCTTCATGGTGGAGTTGCTGCCCAGCTGCGCTTTGGCGAACGCTTCGGCAAAGGTGCGGCCGACGCCCATAACTTCCCCGGTAGAGCGCATTTCTGGCCCTAACAGCGGATCAACGCCCGGGAATTTGTTGAACGGCAGCACCACTTCTTTCACCGAGTAGTACGGCGGGATAACTTCTTTGGTTACGCCCTGCTCAGCCAGCGATTTGCCAGCCATCACGCGCGCCGCCACTTTTGCCAGCGGCACGCCGGTGGCTTTGGAGACGAACGGAACGGTACGCGCCGCACGCGGGTTAACTTCAATCAGGTAGACTTCGTTGTTTTTCACCGCAAACTGCACGTTCATCAGGCCGCGCACCTGCAATTCGAAGGCCAGTTTCTGCACCTGTTGGCGCATCACATCCTGAATTTCCTGACTTAAAGTGTACGCTGGCAGAGAACATGCGGAGTCACCGGAGTGCACGCCCGCCTGCTCGATGTGCTCCATGATGCCGCCAATCAGCACCATTTCGCCGTCGCAGATGGCGTCCACATCCACTTCTACCGCGTCATCGAGGAAGTGATCCAGCAACACTGGCGCATCGTTAGAGACACTCACCGCCGTCTGGAAGTAGCGACGCAGGTCTGCTTCGTCGTAGACGATTTCCATCGCCCGACCGCCGAGAACGTAAGACGGGCGCACCACCAGCGGGTAGCCAATCTCTTTCGCCTTCTCAACCGCCATTTCAATAGCGGTAACGGTGGCGTTCGCCGGTTGTTTCAGTTTCAGACGGTCAACCGCATGCTGGAAGCGTTCACGGTCTTCCGCACGGTCGATGGCATCCGGGCTGGTACCAATAACCGGTACGCCAGCAGCTTCCAGCGCGCGCGCCAGTTTCAGCGGGGTCTGACCGCCGTACTGGACGATAACGCCTTTTGGCTTCTCAATACGCACGATTTCCAGCACATCTTCCAGAGTTACCGGCTCGAAGTAGAGGCGGTCGGAAGTGTCGTAATCGGTGGAGACGGTTTCCGGGTTACAGTTCACCATAATGGTTTCGTAACCGTCTTCGCGCAGCGCCAGTGAGGCGTGTACGCAGCAGTAGTCGAATTCGATACCCTGACCGATACGGTTCGGGCCGCCGCCAAGCACCATGATTTTTTCACGGTCGGTAGACGGGTTCGCTTCGCACTCTTCTTCATAAGTGGAGTACATGTAAGCGGTGTCGGTGGCAAATTCTGCCGCACAGGTATCCACGCGCTTGTAAACCGGATGCAGGTCATATTGGTCACGCAGCTTACGGATTTCTGCTTCGCGTACGCCCGCGAGTTTTGCCAGACGCGCATCGGCAAAGCCTTTGCGTTTCAGCTGGCGCAGGAAGTCAGCGTTCAGGCCAGTGATGCCCACTTCTGCGACTTTCTCTTCCAGACGCACCAGTTCTTCAATCTGTACCAGGAACCAGCGGTCAATGTTGGTCAGGTTAAAGACACCGTCTACAGACAGGCCCGCACGGAAGGCATCGGCGATATACCAGATACGCTCTGCGCCTGCATCTTTCAGTTCGCGGCGGATTTTGGTCAGCGCTTCCGGGTCGTCCAGGCTCACTTTCGGGTCAAAGCCAGTCGCACCGACTTCCAGGCCGCGCAGCGCTTTTTGCAGGGATTCCTGCTGCGTGCGACCAATCGCCATCACTTCGCCAACCGATTTCATCTGAGTGGTCAGACGGTCGTTCGCACCAGCGAATTTCTCGAAGTTGAAGCGAGGAATTTTGGTGACCACGTAGTCGATGGACGGCTCAAAGGAGGCCGGAGTACGCCCGCCGGTGATGTCGTTCATCAGCTCGTCGAGGGTGTAACCCACCGCCAGTTTTGCCGCCACTTTAGCAATCGGGAAGCCGGTCGCTTTCGACGCCAGCGCCGAAGAACGGGACACGCGCGGGTTCATTTCGATGACAATCAGACGACCGTTTTTCGGGTTCACCGCAAACTGGACGTTGGAACCGCCGGTTTCGACGCCGATTTCACGCAGCACCGCCATCGAGGCGTTACGCATGATTTGATATTCTTTGTCAGTCAGCGTTTGCGCTGGCGCGACAGTGATGGAGTCACCGGTGTGGATGCCCATCGCATCAAAGTTTTCGATAGAGCAGACGATGATGCAGTTGTCGTTTTTATCACGCACCACTTCCATCTCGTACTCTTTCCAGCCGATCAGCGACTCATCAATCAGCAGCTCTTTGGTTGGGGAGAGATCCAGACCGCGGGCGCAAATTTCTTCAAACTCTTCGCGGTTATAAGCGATACCGCCACCGCTACCGCCCATTGTGAAGGATGGGCGAATAATGCACGGGAAGCCCACGTCAGCGGCAACCGCCAGCGCTTCTTCCATCGTATGCGCGATACCGGAACGCGCAGTTTCCAGACCGATTTTCTTCATCGCTACGTCGAAACGACGGCGGTCTTCTGCTTTATCAATCGCATCGGCGGTCGCACCAATCATAGTCACGCCGAACTCTTCCAACACGCCCTGACGCTCCAGCTCCAGCGCGCAGTTCAGCGCCGTCTGACCGCCCATCGTTGGCAGCACCGCATCCGGGCGCTCTTTTTCAATAATCTTGCGTACCACTTCCCAGTGAATCGGCTCGATGTAGGTCGCATCAGCCATTTCCGGGTCGGTCATGATGGTCGCCGGGTTGGAGTTCACCAGAATGACGCGGTAACCTTCTTCGCGCAGGGCTTTACATGCTTGCGCGCCAGAGTAGTCAAACTCACACGCCTGACCGATAACAATCGGGCCCGCACCCAGAATCAGGATACTTTTTATATCTGTACGTTTTGGCATGGCTCTTTTACTCCTGATTACTTAGCGGTTTTACGGTACTGCTCAATTAACTCGATAAAGTGGTCGAACAACGGCGCTGCGTCGTGCGGACCAGGGCTGGCTTCAGGGTGCCCCTGGAAGCTGAACGCCGGTTTATCGGTGCGATGAATGCCCTGTAACGTACCGTCGAACAGGGATTTATGTGTAACACGCAGGTTTGCAGGTAATGTTGCTTCGTCCACCGCAAAACCGTGGTTCTGGGCGGTGATCATCACCACGTTTTTCTCCACATCTTTAACCGGATGGTTGCCGCCGTGGTGACCAAATTTCATTTTGATGGTCTTCGCACCGCTCGCCAGCGCCAGCAGCTGATGACCGAGGCAGATGCCGAATACCGGGATGTCGGTTTCGAGGAATTTCTGGATGGCGGTAATGGCGTAATCACACGGGGCAGGGTCGCCAGGACCGTTGGAGAGGAAGATGCCGTCTGGATTCATTTTCAGCACATCTTCAGCAGAAGTTTGCGCCGGAACGATGGTCAGGCGACAGCCTCTGTCCACCAGCATCCGCAGGATGTTGCGCTTGGCACCAAAGTCATAAGCCACGACGTGGAACGGCAGCTCGTCTTCTTTTTTCGCTTCTGGCAGGCCTCCGGTCAGCGTCCAGCTCCCTTGTGTCCAGCTATAGGCTTCTGCGGTGGTCACTTCTTTTGCCAGATCCATGCCGTTCAGACCTGGGAACGCGCGGGCTTTTTCTAACGCCAGCGCCGCATCCGGGTTATCGCCCGCGATAATGCAGCCATTCTGTGCGCCTTTCTCGCGCAGTAAACGCGTCAGCTTACGGGTGTCGATATCGGCAATCGCCACGATGTTATGGCGTTTCAGGTAAGAAGAGAGGTCTTCGGTGTTGCGGAAGTTGCTGGCAATCAGCGGCAGGTCGCGAATCACCAGACCTTGTGCATGTACCTGAGAGGATTCTTCATCGGCATCATTAGTGCCGACATTGCCAATATGGGGATAAGTAAGAGTAACGATTTGACGAGAATAGGAAGGATCAGTGAGGATTTCTTGATAACCGGTCATTGAAGTATTGAAAACGACTTCCCCAACCGCCGAACCTGTTGCCCCTATGGCCCGACCGTGAAACTGGGTTCCGTCTTCCAGAACCAATAGCGCTGACTTAATCAAAACACCCTCCAGAGAATATTCACTCACTTTATTTGCATATTAATTCACAGTGATGACGTAAATCAATGCAAATCTGCTTACCGACGAATTTCTGGCAAACGGCGGCATTCTGGAGATATGGGCGCTAAAAGTCAACTTAATGGCGGGATTTTTTATATTATTTTGTGGCTCATGCATGTTTTACAGGCATTAAGCGGCAAAAACATCATCTAACCCGTTCTGGAAAACGCTTGCGCAGCAAGAAAATTGCATAAAACCAAAACCCTTAGAAAAAAGTGGACCAGATGGTCAAAATTTACATTAAAACAACAAAAACAGGCAACTAAACTTTAATTTTTAGCCATTTTTTAATTATTAATAAACGGAACAAGAAAAATAAAAGGGCCAAAAATTAAAGCCCTTTATAATCAATAGATTGGATATGTTATTTTTGCATCAACACAAATGTTTTGTGGTTATAATCTATTGAGATCCAGTACATCTCGCATATCAAAAAGACCACTTTCCTTATCATTTAGCCACAATGCCGATCTTACCGCAC
Organism: Escherichia sp. E4930; assembly: GCF_005845405.1. Lineage (NCBI taxonomy): Bacteria > Pseudomonadati > Pseudomonadota > Gammaproteobacteria > Enterobacterales > Enterobacteriaceae > Escherichia > Escherichia sp. E4930. The sequence goes on from NZ_VCDZ01000014.1 coordinate 97,694, forward strand.
CGTTAGCAAATGTCATGCGGCTGGACGCCTTATGGGTAATCTCCAGACGTTCGCCGATATCGGCGAACATGGCGGTATGTTCCCCCACGATGTCACCCGCACGTACAGTGGCAAAACCAATGGTGCCAGGAACACGTTCACCGGTATGGCCTTCACGACTGTAGACCGCGCAATCTTTCAGGTCTTTATCAAGAGCGTGGGCAATCGCCTCCCCCATTGCCAGCGCAGTGCCTGACGGCGCATCGACTTTATGTCTATGATGTGCTTCGATAATTTCAATATCAGTGTAGTCACCCATTACCTGAGCGGCTTTCTCCAACAGCTTAAGCATGACGTTAACGCCAACGCTAAAATTGGCGGCAAAGACTATCGCAATATCTGTAGCAGCGTCACGAATCGCTTGTTTGCCAGCGTCATCAAACCCCGTTGTACCAATCACCATCCCTTTGCCATGCTGGCGACAAAAAGCGAGATGGTTCAGCGTACCTTCCGGACGGGTAAAATCGATAAACACATCAAAATCATCTTTTACCGCGTCGAGGCTGCTTTGCACAGTAACGCCTGTTTTTCCGACTCCGGCCAGTTCACCAGCGTCGCTGCCCAGTAAAGAAGATCCTTCGCGCTCCAGCGCCGCGCCCAGCTGCACGCCTTCTAATGCCAGCGCCGCCTGAATCAACTGGCGGCCCATACGCCCCCCGGCTCCCGCGATGGCAACGCGGATGTTTGCATCATGCATAGCTATTCTCTTTTGTTAATTTGCATAGACCGTTTTCAGAGTAACCAGCGCATCGCTACGCTGCCAGCCAAAAACGCTGATAATTAGAAATTAATGATAAACAGGGAGGGATATCAGTGAAAGGCATGAGTCGATGAATGACTGCATGCCGATAACATGTGACAGGTTATGGCACCAGAGCCAGCACCTCAGCCACCCACTGCTGGAAGCCTTTCACATCCAGATCCAGCGCCACCTGTACGTTGGCGGGTTTGCCCAGGCAACCGTCGATATCAACAACCGTGGTGCCTGAGGTAAATTCGCCCTGCGTTTCTACCGCCACAAAACACGGCTTGAGAGTGAATAAGTCCGGGCGCACCAGCCAGGCGATAGCGCAGAGATCGTGCATTCGCAGGCCGCTTTGCATACTGCCGCTACGGTAGTGGCTAAACAGTGCATGAAGCATTTTTCCGGTGCGATTCAACTCCGGCAAAGTAGCAAGATAATCAGGAGGTAACACCGCCTGATTGGTGACATCCAGACCGCACATGACGATTTCGATGCCGCTACGGAAGACACAGGCTGCCGCTTCAGGATCGGCAGCGATATTAAACTCGGCGTTTGGTGTGCAGTTGCCGCGACCGGCAGAACCGCCCATGATCACCAGACGGCGAATATGCGGTTTGCATTCCGGGCATTGTGAAAGTAACAGCGCAATGTTGGTTAACGGGCCGATGGCTACCAGAGTAACAGGCTCTGGTGCACGCAGCAGGGCATCACGAATCGCCAGAAATGCCGGTACCTCGAGCGGCTTTCGGTTGTGCTCAACAAAGTCGTAGCCAGCCATTCCCGATTCGCCGTGCACAGATGCCGCATCACGCGGTGCGCGTACCAGCGGCACAGCGGCTCCCTGGGCGAGCGGAATCTCCGCATTCCAGAAATGCAGCAGTTGCAGGGCGTTGCGGGTAGTTTTCTCAACCGAGACATTACCCGCGACGGTGGTCATCAGTTGCAGGTCGAGCTCGGGGGCAAAAATCGCAGCGGCAATGGCGACGGCATCGTCAATGCCTGGGTCTGTATCGAGGAAGATAGGTAAACGCATGTTTTCTCCATAAAAAATGCCGGTAACAAGACCGGCATTTTCGCATAACTTAGGCTGCTAATGACTTAATCGACTTCACGAATATCGACACGCAGCTCTTTCGGCACTTCGAAAACAATGTTTTCTTCACGGCCTTCCAGCGGAATGGCTTCACCACCGCCCAGCTGTTGCAAACGTGCCACCACATTCTGCACCAGAATATCCGGAGCCGATGCACCCGCAGTCACGCCGACGCATTTAACCTCTTTCACCCACTCTTCCTGGATATCTTTCGCATCGTCAATCAAAAACGCGCGTTTGCCCATACGCTGGGCCAGCTCCGCCAGACGGTTGGAGTTGGAGGAGTTTTTCGAACCGACCACCAGCACAACTTCCGCCTGTTCTGCCAGAGCGCGTACCGCTTCCTGACGGTTGGTGGTGGCATAGCAGATATCATCTTTGCGCGGACCGACAATTTTCGGGAAGCGTTTACGCAGCGCGTCGATCACATCAGACGTGTCATCCACCGATAGCGTGGTCTGGGTCATAAAGGAGAGTTTCTCTTCGTTTTTGACCGTCAGTTTCCACACATCGTCCGGCGATTCGACCAGATACATTCCCCCTTCCGGGTTACTGTACTGGCCCATCGTACCTTCCACTTCCGGATGCCCGGCGTGGCCGATGAGAATTGACTCTTCGCCACGACGGCTGGCGCGCGCGACTTCCATATGCACTTTGGTCACCAGCGGACAGGTGGCATCAAACACTGTGAGATCGCGGCTTTTCGCTTCGTTGCGGACTGCCTGGGAAACACCATGTGCGGAGAAAATCAGGATCGCGCCGTCCGGCACTTCGCTGATCTGCTCAATAAAGATAGCCCCACGCTCGCGCAAGCTATCGACCACGTAGCGGTTATGCACCACTTCGTGACGGACATATATCGGTGCGCCGTAAATGGCCAGCGCGTTTTCAACAATGCTGATAGCGCGGTCTACCCCGGCACAAAAACCACGCGGGTTGGCCAACAGGATCTGCATGTTACGCCTCCAGTGCCGGATCGATTTCCAGCACTTCAATATCAAAATGAACGGTCTGCCCGGCCAGCGGATGGTTGAAATCAACGGTAATGGAGTCGCCGTTAATTTCGCGGATCACACCAGGCATCTCACTGCCATCCATTGCGGTAAAAAGCATGATTGCGCCAATTTCTGGCTCGCCTGCATCCATAAACTCACGGCGGGAGAAGTACTGAATCAGGTCCGGTGACGGCACGCCAAACGCCGCATCTGGCTCCAGCGAGAAGGTGGTTTTATCGCCCACTTTCAGCCCCAGCAGGTGTTGCTCCAGCCCTTCGGAAAGAGAAGCATCGCCCAGGCGGAATAGCGCCGGTTTACCGTTGTTGCGGGTGGACTCGGCGGTGGTGCCATCGTCGAGTTTTAGCGTGAAGTGCACCAGGACGGCGCTATTGCTCTGTACAGATTCAGACATGCAGGTTTGCTCTTATATTTTGAGGATTTTTGCCGGATGCGGCCTACGATTTCGCAGCAATCTGTAGGCCGGATAAGATGAGTCAGCATCGCATCCGGCAGGGTTTATTATTGTTTTTTCGCTTTCGAAGGCAAAAAACCTTCCAGCACAATCAGTGCCGCACCGACACAAATGGCAGTATCGGCAAGGTTGAAGGTGGCGAAGTGCCAGTCGCCGACGTAGAAGTCGATCATATCGACAACGAAGCCGTGCCACAGGCGGTCGAACAGGTTGCCCAGCGCACCGCCAATAATCAGCGCGTAAGCGATATTGTTTAGCTTCTGCGTGGCCTTCGAGCGATACATCATCACTGCAAGGATCACGCTAATACCAATCGCAATACCGGCAAAGAACCAACGCTGCCAGCCGCCGCTATCGGCAAGGAAACTAAACGCCGCGCCATAGTTACGCGCATAATGCAGATTAAGCGACGGGAACAGCGGGACCGTATCCCCCAGAGCAAAGTTCTGGAGGATCAGGTATTTGCTGCCCAGATCGATAATCAGCACGACTACCACCAGCCACAGCCAGCGTAGCCCTGTTGAACAGATCGATTGACTCATCAGGCAAACTTACGTTTTTCACCGTCACCGGCGACGTTGCTGACACAGCGGCCGCAGATTTCTGCGTGTTCCGCCACCTTGCCGACATCCTGGGTGTAGTGCCAGCAGCGTGGGCACTTCTCACCTTCGGCTTTACTCAACGCGACTTTCAGCCCTTTGAGTACTTCGCTCTGCTGAGCATCAGCAGGTGCGTCGTTATAGTCTGCAACGGTAGCGCCGGAGGTCAACAGGACAAATCGTAATTCATCGCCCAGCGCGGTCAGTTTCGCCGCCAGTTCCGGTTCTGCATACAGCGTCACTGCAGCTTCCAGCGAGCCGCCCACTTTCTTGTCGGCACGCGCTTGCTCAATGACTTTGTTCACTTCGCCACGCACTTTCAACAGCTCGTCCCAGAACGCATCGTTCATCGCTTCGCTGTCTGCCAGGCCAAACAGACCTTCGTACCACTCGCCGGTGAAGACGTATTTTTCACGTTCGCCCGGCAGGTAACCCCAAACTTCATCAGCGGTGAAGGAGAGGATTGGTGCCATCCAGCGCACCAGCGCTTCTGCAATGTGATACAGCGCAGTCTGGCAGCTACGACGCGCCACGCTGTCCGCTTTGGCGGTGTACTGACGGTCTTTGATGATGTCGAGGTAGAAGGATCCCATCTCAACGGAGCAGAAGCGCATCAGACGCTGTACCACTTCGTGGAAATCGTATGCTTCGTACGCCTTGAGGATGTCTTCCTGTGCCGCTTTCGCACAACCTACGGCCCAGCGATCCAGTACCACCATCTCTTCCGGTTTCACCATATCTTTTGCCGGATCGAAACCATTGAGGTTTGCCAGCAGGAAGCGTGCGGTGTTACGGATACGACGATAGCTGTCGGCAGCACGTTTCAGTATCTCGTCAGAAACGGCCATTTCACCGGTGTAGTCAGTTGATGCCACCCACAGACGCAGAATATCCGCGCCCAGTTTGTTCATCACATCCTGCGGCGAAACGGTGTTGCCGATGGATTTAGACATCTTGCGACCCTGACCATCCACGGTAAAGCCGTGGGTCAGTACCTGACGATACGGCGCTTTGCCCTTCATCGCGGTGGAGATCATCAGGGAAGACATGAACCAACCACGGTGCTGGTCAGAACCTTCCAGATACATGTCCGCTGCGTGACCGGCAAATTCAGGACGCACGTCAACAACGGAAGAGTGGGTAGATCCGGAGTCAAACCATACGTCGAGAGTATCCGGCACTTTCACATACTGGTCAGCTTCGTCGCCGAGGATCTCTTTCGCATCGAGATCCCACCACGCCTGGATGCCGTCAACTTCAACGCGTTTAGCCACTTCTTCCATCAGTTCGAGGGTACGCGGATGCAGCTCTTCCGTGTCTTTGTGCACGAACAGTGACATCGGTACGCCCCAGGTGCGCTGACGGGAGATACACCAATCAGGACGGTTAGCAACCATCGACTCGATACGCGCCTGGCCCCAGTCCGGGATCCACTGCACGCCTTTGATCTCTTTCAGTGACTGCGCACGCAGACCTTTCTGATCCATGCTGACGAACCACTGCGGCGTCGCGCGGAAGATGATCGGCGTTTTGTGACGCCAGCAGCACGGATAGCTGTGCTGCATTTTCTCAACGTGCAGCAGCGCACCTTTTTCCTGCAGCAGCGCAACGACGATGTCGTTCGCTTTGAAGACGTTCACACCATCCAGCTTCGGGTAAGTACCCGGCAGATAGGTGCCGTCCGGGCCAACCGGGTTAGCGGTTTCCAGACCGTATTTCTGACCGATCACATAGTCGTCCGGGCCGTGGCCAGGCGCGGTGTGAACGGCACCGGTACCGGCATCCAGGGTAACGTGATCGCCGAGGATTGCCGGAACGTCGAAGCCCATAAACGGATGGGTAAAGCGCAGCAGCTCAAGCTCCGCACCTTTTACCGTGCCGAGAATGGTGTAATCGGTCACGCCGATACGCTGCATTACGCTTTCAACCAGATCTTTCGCCAGAATTACGGCCTGACCGTCGATCTGCACCAGCGCATAGTCGAAATCCGGTGCAATAGAGATTGCGCGGTTTGCAGGCAGAGTCCACGGCGTGGTAGTCCAGATCACCAGCGAGATTGGGCCGTTAACGTTGCTGACACCAAATTTTGCTTTCAGCGCATCCTGATCGACCGCCTGGAAAGCGACGTCGATGGACGGAGAAGTTTTGTCGTAATACTCAACTTCCGCTTCTGCCAGTGCAGAACGGCAGTCAACGCACCAGTGCACTGGCTTCGCGCCTTTGTGCAGGTGACCGTTGCCGATGATTTTGCCCAGCGCGCGGATGATGTTGGCTTCAGTTTTGAAGTCCATGGTCAGGTACGGGTGCGACCAGTCGCCCAGCACGCCCAGACGGATAAAGTCTTTGCGTTGACCGTCAACCTGGGTCGCCGCGTATTCGCGGCACTTGGCGCGGAACTCGGCGGCGGTGAATTTCTCACCCGGCTTACCGTATTCTTGCTCTACTTTCAGCTCGATCGGCAGACCGTGGCAGTCCCAGCCAGGCACATACGGCGAGTCATAACCGGAAAGCCCTTTGGACTTCACGATAATGTCTTTCAGAATCTTGTTAACCGAGTGACCAATATGAATGCTGCCATTCGCATAAGGAGGGCCATCATGCAGAATGAAGGTTTTTTTGCCTTTTTTAGCCGCACGAATGATGCCGTACAGGTCATCATCAGTCCAACGCGCCAGCATTCCCGGTTCGCGCTTGGCGAGATCGCCACGCATCGGGAACCCTGTTTCCGGCAAATTCAGGGTTGATTTATAGTCACTCATCAGATTCTCGGTTCCGTATTTCGGTTTGATTACATAACAGGCTTAAGCCGGTTTTGTTAGCCCAAAAAATTCGCGGGCGGTTAATTCATCACGCGCAATCTGCGCTTTCAGTTCGTCCAGCGACGCAAATCGCTGCTCATTGCGTATTTTTTTACGCAGCACTACTTGTATATGGCGACCGTAAAGGTCCATTGCAACATCTAACAAATGCACTTCCAGCTGCTGGCGAATACCGGCAACCGTTGGGCGTGTTCCGATGTTTGCCACGCCGGGTAACGGCTTTTCACCGAGGCCCAGCACTTCCACCGCATAAACCCCTTTCACCGGGGAAACCTGACGGCGTAGCGGTACATTCGCCGTCGGGAAACCTATAGTGCGCCCTAATTCATCACCGTGGACCACACGCCCGGAGATGGCAAACGGGTGCCCCAGTAAACTTTCTGCCAGAGCCAGATTATCGTCTGCCAGTGCCTGACGCACAGCGGTGCTGCTGATACGCACGCCACCTTCGCAAAAAGTTTGCGTACTGGTAATGTCAAAGCCGTATTCCACGCCAGCTTTCTGTAATAACAAGAAATCGCCTTCACGACCAGCGCCAAAGCGGAAATCGTCACCCACGGCGAGAAATTTTACCCGCAAATGCTTCACCAGAAGATCGCTGATAAAGTTTTGCGCAGTCAGCGCCGCAAAGCGCCTGTCGAAACGCACGCACAGCACGTAATCTACGCCACACTCTGCAAGGTAACGCAGTTTTTCCCGCAGTCGGGTCAGTCTCGCCGGGGCTTTATCGGTAGCAAACAGTTCCAGTGGTTGAGGTTCAAAAAGCATCACCATCACCGGTAAGTTTCGCCTGCGCCCTTCTTCCTGCAAGCCCTGTAACAACGCGTGATGACCGCGATGCACGCCGTCGAAATTACCAATAGTCAGCACACACCCTTCTTGCGGGGCCTGGCTGAGATTATGTATGCCGCGTATCAGCTTCATGTCTGGCTCAAAACAGTGAAAATCGTCCGAGTATACCTTGTACAGCGGTCAAGGTTAACCGGCGATTGAGTACCGAAATCAGAAAGAAGTGGCTTTTCATTGCCATGGCGCAAATCACGGGCAGAAACTCACGGCCTGATGCAATTTTTATCGCGGAAAAGCTGTATTCACACCCCGCAAGCTGGTAGAATCCTGCGCCATCACTACGTAACGAGCGCCGGCACATTAACGGCGCTTATTTGCACAAATCCATTGACAAAAGAAGGCTAAAAGGGCATATTCCTCGGCCTTTGAATTGTCCATATAGAACACATTTGGGAGTTGGACCTTGGCTAATATCAAATCAGCTAAGAAGCGCGCCATTCAGTCTGAAAAGGCTCGTAAGCACAACGCAAGCCGTCGCTCTATGATGCGTACTTTCATCAAGAAAGTATACGCAGCTATCGAAGCTGGCGACAAAGCTGCTGCACTGAAAGCATTTAACGAAATGCAACCGATCGTGGACCGTCAGGCTGCTAAAGGTCTGATCCACAAAAACAAAGCTGCACGTCATAAGGCTAACCTGACTGCACAGATCAACAAACTGGCTTAATCGCCTTTTGTTGTCAGCTTTGTAAAAAAGCCCGCGCAAGCGGGTTTTTTTATGCCCATCTGCAGGCCAAAACTGCAGCCTGCAGAGTACAAATGGTTATTTTGAAGCTGAAGTAAACAACGCAGAGTAATCTGTGTTGCAAATACGCTGTACCGCAGGATGTTGAATCATCCTTTCGGCGAAAATCGCGTGGTACTCTTCCATGACGTTCTCAACGCGGCCTATCTCCATAACCGAGTCATCGTTATAGAAATCATTAGCGTAAAGCGAAGGTGCAACGAAAATAGCGTTATGCGTCGCCCCAAAGGCTTTCATCAACGCCGCATCATCAAACTCCCCCAGAATTTCAACGTTTAAGCCCTGAGAGTTAAACCAGTTTAATAGCTTGCGTCCCAACATTGAGCGACGCCCCGGAATAAGTAAGCGACGCTCTTCCAGACAGGCAGGAAACGGCTTTTCTGGCAGCGGGTTAGTGCACCAGAAACTGACACCACACTCGCCAATTTTCATGGAAAACAGCCCTTCCTGCTGAGTGGAATCGATCGGACAGTCAGAGATGATCATATCCAGTTTATGCTGACTCAACTGCTCTAAAAGCATCTCGTGCGTCGATTCGAAACAGCGTAGATGGATCTGCTCGTCTTCCACAACTGCGGCATCCAGAACACTGCTGACCAGGCGTTTGGAAAGTGCATCTGCCACACCAACATCAAACAATAAGTTGGACTCTTTGCGATAGTTGACGATATCCAGCATTTCCTGGCTTAAGGTGAACATTTTATCGGCGTAGCGATAGACCAGTTCCCCCAGTTCGCTGGGTTCCAGACCACGTCCTTTACGCTTAAATAGTTTCCCTTGCAGGCGCTCTTCCAGCGCCCGGATCTGCCCGGTAATGGTTTGTGGTGTTAAATAAAGCGCCTCCGCTGCGCCAACCACAGAACCTTCTTTGTAGACATGCCAGAAGTAATACAAGTGGTTGTAATTGATATGAGACATGCTCATTTCTCTCCCTGATAAGAATGAAAAGGGAGCCATTTATGGCTCCCCGGTACATCGTCCTGTCAAACTGATGGACGTAAACGAATGCGTAACCAGCTATATCCAATTACCGCCGAAGAGATTGAGCCAACCAGAATGCCCAATTTCGCCCAGTTAATCAGTTCTGGATCTACGCTACCAAAAGCCAGGCTGGCGATAAAGATAGACATAGTAAAACCGATACCGCACAAGATCCCAACCGCCATAATTTGCTGATAAGTGGTTCCCTCTGGCAAATGGGCCAGTTTCAAACGCAGCGCCAACCAGCAGAACAAACTAATACCCAACGGCTTGCCAATCAGCAAACCGGCGATGATCCCTAATGGCAGGATGGAGGTCAGGCCATCCAACGTCACGCCTTGCAGAGAAACGCCAGCATTGGCAAAAGCAAACAGCGGCAAAATCAGATAAGCCACCCATGGATGCAATACATGCTCCAGACGCTTCGCCGGAGAACGGCCATGCTTCTCTTTCAATGGAATAAAGAAACCGACAATGACACCTGCCAGCGTTGCGTGAACACCTGATTTCAACACCGCGGTCCACAGCACCACGCCGACCAGAATATAAACTCCCGTGCGGCGAACACCACAAATGTTGAGCACCGCGAGCACCGCAATTGCTACAGCTGCAACGCCAAGAGAAGCCATCGACAAGTCATTAGTGTAAAACAAGGCGATGATTATGATGGCTCCAAGATCGTCGATAATAGCCAGCGCCATCAGAAAGATCTTCAGTGCTAACGGTACACGACTTCCCAATAACGCCAGCACACCAAGGGCAAAGGCAATGTCAGTCGCAGCCGGGATTGCCCACCCTTCACGTGTGATAGGATCGGCGTAGTTAAAGGCCAAATAGAGCAATGCCGGGACAATCATCCCGCCGATTGCGGCAATAACCGGAAACGCAGCCTGGCGCAAGCTGGCCAGCGATCCTTGCATCAGCTCGCGTTTAACTTCCAGACCAACTAACAGGAAAAATATCGCCATTAGCGCGTCATTTATCCATAACAGCATGTTTTTATTGATTTCAAGAGAACCTACCCGGAGCTGAACCGGCGTCTCAAGAAAGTCGTGATACCATCCACTGGTTGCGCCGCTGTTGGCCATAATCATCGCCAGAACAGCGGCAATGATGAGAATAATGCCTCCCGAGGCATCACTGCTAAAGAATCGATGCAGATGTTTCACTTTTTATTTCTCTTTCAGGTGAATAGATCGTTTTAACTATTTTACCCCGCACAAATCATCGTTAAAATCAGATTATAGTGTAGGAATAATTCGCTTTTTACGATCTATAAAGAAGATTAAGTCACCAGCAGAGGAAGTGTTTTTGGCGCTCGAAAGCGGTGGCTGATGACCTTAAGCCATGATAATCATAGCTTAAGGTCAAGATTTCTGAGGGATTAATTCGGAAAAGTAATAATTAATTTGTTGTCAGTCGGCGTTGTTTGTTAGGACAATATTTCAAAAATAATCCAGCTTATCGTCAATAATTGCGATAAAGAGATAAATTAAAGTTAAATAATTAAATCCCTAAAAAATTACGCCATAAAAATGCGAGGCTTCTTCAGGATTAGAATCGATAAAACTGAGTGGGTTAAAGAGAGCGGTATAATAGCGGCGGGTGCTTGAGGCTGTCTGTCTCAGGCATTAGCTGAACGGCAGATAGAGAAAAGCCCCGAGTGATATTTTACCATCAACCCGAGGCCCCCTATATGCAGAACACATGTAGAGTGCCTCTTACTGACCGTAAGGTCAAGGAGAAGAGAGCAATGAAGCAGCATAAGGCGATGATTGTCGCCCTGATCGTCATCTGTATCACCGCCGTAGTGGCGGCGCTGGTAACGAGAAAAGACCTCTGTGAGGTTCACATCCGAACTGGCCAGACGGAGGTTGCTGTTTTCACGGCTTACGAATCCGAGTAAGAGCAACGGCGGGGAGCGATCCCCGCCACTTTACAGGTGCTCGCATATCTTCAACGCACCCTATTTTTACCCTGGCCTGCCCACGGGCAGGCGTTTGGGGAGGTTAGCGAGTCAGGTCGTCGAAAAACTTCTTCACGCCATCAAAGAAGCTCTTTGAGCGCGGGCTGTTGTGCTCGCCGGTTGGGCCACCAAAGCTTTCTTGCAGCTCTTGCAGCAGCTGTTTCTGCTTCTCGTTCAGGCCTACCGGTGTTTCGACAACAACGCGGCACAGCAAGTCACCTTGCGCACCGCCGCGGACAGACTTGACGCCTTTACCGCGCATACGGAACAACTTACCGGTCTGGGTTTCGCCAGGCACTTTCAGTTTGACGCGACCATCAAGGGTCGGCACTTCGATTTCGCCACCCAGCGCAGCCATAGCGAAGTTGATCGGGACTTCGCAATACAGGTTGTTGCCTTCACGCTCGAAAATCGGGTGCTGTTTAACCTGAACCTGAACGTACAGATCGCCTGCCGGTGCGCCGTGTTCGCCCGCTTCACCTTCGCCCGCAAGACGGATGCGGTCCCCGGTGTCCACCCCTGCAGGGATTTTAACGGACAGCGTTTTGCTGCGCTCAACACGACCATGACCATGACATTTGTTGCACGGATCTTTGATCAGCGTACCGCGGCCCTGACAGTGTGGACAGGTCTGCTGCACGGCAAAGAAGCCCTGGCGCATCTGCACCTGACCAGAACCATGACAGGTCGGACAGGTCTGCGGCTGCGTACCTGGTTTTGCACCGCTACCGTGGCAAACATCACACTCTTCCAGAGTCGGAATGCGGATCTCTTTGGTCACGCCACGTACAGCTTCTTCGAGGGTGAGCTCCATGTTATAGCGTAAATCAGCACCGCGCGCCGCACGTTGACGACCACGCCCACCGCCAAAAATATCGCCGAAAACGTCACCAAAAATATCGCTGAAGTCTGCGCCGCCGCCAAAACCGCCGCCGCCCATGCCGCCTTGCTCAAACGCCGCATGACCATACTGATCGTATGCCGCACGCTTTTGCGAGTCGGTCAGAACTTCATAAGCTTCCTTGATCTCTTTAAATTTCGCCTCGGCCTCTTTGTCACCCTGGTTACGGTCCGGGTGGTATTTCATGGCCAGGCGTTTGTAGGCCTTTTTGATTTCACGCTCTTCCGCTGTTTTGGAAACGCCTAAAATCTCGTAATAATCTTGCTTAGCCATCTTTTTTTAATTGCCCCTAGATGAATGCACGGGCGGAGAGGAAATTCCCCTTCGCCCGTGTCAGTATAATTACCCGTTTATAGGGCGATTATTTTTTGTCTTTGACTTCTTCAAACTCGGCGTCGACAACATCGTCATCTTTCGCGTTGTTTGCAGAAGCATCAGCACCGGCAGTCTGCTGCTGGGCATGTTGCTGCTGGGCGATTTCCATCAGTTTCTGGGAAACCTGTGCCAGTTCCTGCATTTTCGCTTCGATAGCGGCTTTGTCTTCACCTTTCAGAGCAGTTTCCAGTGCAGTCAGCGCAGACTCGATAGCAGTTTTGTCGTCAGCCGGCAGTTTGTCGCCTGCTTCTTCAACCTGCTTACGGGTGCTGTGCAGCAGATGGTCGCCCTGGTTGCGAGTCTGTACCAGCTCTTCAAACTTACGGTCAGCTTCGGCGTTCGCTTCTGCGTCGCGTACCATTTTCTGGATTTCATCTTCGTTCAGACCAGAAGAAGCCTTGATGGTGATCTTCTGCTCTTTACCGCTGTTTTTATCTTTCGCGGAAACGTGCAGGATACCGTCAGCATCGATATCGAAGGTAACTTCGATCTGCGGCATACCGCGCGGTGCCGGGTTGATACCATCCAGGTTGAACTGACCCAGAGATTTGTTATCAGCCGCACGTTTACGTTCACCCTGCAGCACATGGATGGTTACCGCAGACTGGTTGTCTTCAGCGGTAGAGAACACCTGGCTGTGCTTGGTCGGGATAGTGGTGTTTTTCGCGATCAGCGTCGTCATCACACCGCCCATGGTTTCGATACCCAGAGACAGCGGGGTAACGTCCAGCAGCAGTACGTCTTTTACGTCACCAGTCAGAACACCACCCTGAACAGCAGCACCGATAGCTACAGCTTCGTCCGGGTTAACGTCTTTACGCGGCTCTTTACCAAAGAATTCAGCAACTTTCTTCTGAACCATTGGCATACGAGTCTGACCACCAACGAGGATAACGTCGTCGATATCAGATACGGACAGGCCAGCGTCCTGCAGTGCAACTTTCAGCGGCTCGATGGAACGGTTTACCAGGTCTTCAACCAGGCTTTCCAGTTTCGCACGAGTCACTTTGATGTTCATGTGTTTCGGACCGGTCGCATCTGCAGTGATGTACGGCAGGTTAACATCGGTCTGCTGAGCGGAAGACAGCTCGATTTTCGCTTTTTCTGCCGCTTCTTTCAGGCGCTGCATTGCCAGCGGATCGTTGCGCAGGTCAATGCCCTGATCTTTCTTGAATTCTTCAACCAGATAGTTGATCAGACGGCTGTCGAAGTCTTCACCACCCAGGTGGGTATCACCGTTGGTTGCCAGAACTTCGAAGGTTTTTTCGCCGTCAACTTCGTCGATTTCGATAATGGAAATATCGAAAGTACCACCACCCAGGTCATAAACCGCGATAGTACGGTTACCTGTACCTTTGTCCAGACCGTAAGCCAGCGCAGCTGCGGTCGGTTCGTTGATGATACGTTTTACTTCCAGACCAGCGATACGGCCTGCGTCTTTGGTTGCCTGACGCTGAGCATCGTTAAAGTATGCCGGTACGGTAATAACAGCTTCAGTTACCGGTTCGCCCAGGTAATCTTCAGCGGTTTTCTTCATTTTTTTCAGCACTTCAGCAGAGATCTGCGGCGGTGCCATTTTCTGGCCTTTAACTTCGACCCATGCGTCGCCGTTATCAGCAGCAATAATTTTGAACGGCATGATGGAAACATCACGCTGTACTTCTTCGTCCTGGAAGCGGCGGCCAATCAGGCGTTTAATCGCAAACAGGGTGTTTTGCGGGTTCGTCACTGCCTGACGTTTAGCCGGCTGACCAACCAGAGTTTCACCATCCTGGGTATAGGCAATGATAGAAGGCGTGGTGCGATCGCCTTCGGCGTTCTCCAGCACACGAGGAGTGGTGCCATCCATAATCGCTACACAAGAGTTGGTAGTACCCAAGTCGATACCAATAATTTTACCCATCTAAACGTCTCCACTATATATTCGGTCATCATGTGGTATGAGTCTGTAATAGGGGCGAAACGTCTGGTTTCAACTGCCCAATTTCATTTTTTTGCAGACTCACTCACTGCGGTTGACTACTAAATGGGGTCGTAACCCACGTCATCAAGGGGGAGATGCAAAAATTTTTTGTGCTTTTGCGCAGAAATTTCGTGATATGCCAAAAGAAGACATGAAACAGACGGCAATTTCATTCATATAAAGAATGAATTCAACATAAGGCATTCACCAAAAAATTGTAATAAAAAGAAAAGATTACATACCTGAATCTTCTTTTCGTCAGCAGTAAACTAGTGGCTATTCATCCCCTACTGCTCCCCGCTAAGAGAATCTTTATGAAATCCGTTTTTACGATTTCTGCCAGCCTGGTACTTGGCCTTATGTTGTGCTGCACGGCGCAAGCTAACGACCATAAAATCCTCGGCGTCATTGCGATGCCGCGTAACGAAACCAACGATCTGGCGCTGAAACTCCCCGTTTGCCGCATCGTAAAACGTATCCAACTCACCGCCGACCACGGCGATTTACAGTTGAGCGGCGCGTCGGTTTATTTCAAAGCCGCCCGTAGCGCCAGTCAAAGCCTGAATGTTCCCGCCGAAATTAAAGAAGGGCAAACCACCAACTGGATCAACATTAACAGCGATAACGACAACAAACGTTGCGTGTCAAAAATCACCTTTTCCGGTCATACCGTGAACTCGTCCGATATGGCCACGCTGAAAATTATCGGCGACGATTAACGCTTGAACAGAGAAGCCACAATAAATGAATGTTAATTACCTGAATGATTCAGATCTGGATTTTCTCCAACATTGTAGTGAGGAGCAACTGACCAATTTCGCCCGTTTGCTCACCCATAACGAAAAAGGCAAAACTCGACTCTCCAGCGTTCTGATGCGTAATGAACTGTTCAAATCGATGGAAGGGCATCCCGAGCAACATCGCCGCAACTGGCAGCTAATTGCCGGAGAATTACAGCATTTTGGCGGCGATAGTATCGCTAACAAACTTCGCGGACACGGCAAACTGTACCGGGCCATTTTGCTCGACGTCTCAAAACGGCTGAAGCTGAAAGCCGATAAAGAGATGTCTACGTTTGAAATTGAGCAACAGTTACTGGAGCAATTTCTGCGCAATACCTGGAAGAAAATGGACGAGGAACATAAGCAGGAATTTCTCAAGGCAGTCGATGCCAGAGTCAACGAGCTGGAAGAGCTATTACCGCTGCTGATGAAAGACAAATTATTGGCAAAAGGCGTGTCGCATCTGCTTTCCAGCCAACTTACCCGCATTTTACGCACCCACGCAGCAATGAGCGTTCTCGGGCATGGTTTGCTGCGCGGCGCGGGGCTAGGAGGCCCGGTGGGCGCGGCATTAAACGGAGTTAAAGCTGTCAGCGGTAGCGCCTATCGCGTTACTATTCCGGCGGTCCTGCAAATTGCCTGCCTGCGTCGAATTGTCAGCGCCACTCAGGCCTAATCCCTCACATCGGGGAAAATTTTCATTTTCCCCTCAAAAGATCATGGACACTACTCCATTGGCTGATTATTATGCCGCGCCCTGAAATCACTACAGTTATTCAGGGAAATTATTTCACCATTCATTCAATGATGATTTTTGAGGAATTATGGGCAACACTAAGTTGGCTAATCCGGCACCGCTGGGCCTGATGGGCTTCGGCATGACCACCATTCTGCTTAACCTGCACAACGTGGGTTATTTCGCTCTGGACGGTATTATTCTTGCCATGGGCATCTTCTACGGCGGCATCGCGCAAATTTTCGCTGGTCTGCTGGAGTATAAAAAAGGCAACACTTTCGGGTTAACTGCCTTCACCTCTTACGGTTCTTTCTGGCTGACGCTGGTTGCGATTCTGCTGATGCCGAAACTGGGTCTGACCGATGCGCCAAATGCGGAGTTCCTTGGTGTCTACCTGGGTCTGTGGGGCGTGTTTACGCTGTTTATGTTCTTCGGCACGCTGAAAGGCGCACGCGTTCTGCAATTCGTTTTCTTTAGCCTGACCGTGCTGTTTGCCCTGCTGGCGATCGGTAACATTGCCGGTAACGCCGCGATCATCCACTTTGCCGGCTGGATTGGTCTGATCTGCGGTGCCAGCGCAATCTATCTGGCGATGGGTGAAGTGCTGAACGAGCAGTTTGGTCGCACCGTTCTGCCGATTGGTGAATCCCACTAATTGCTTGATATCCCCCGCTCGGGGGATATCAGATTGTTGACAACGTGCGCTTTATTCATGCCGGAAGCGGCGTGAACGCCTTATCAGGTCTACAAAATCGTGCAAATTCAATATATTGCAGGAAGAACGTAGGCCTGATAAGCGTAGCGCATCAGGCTGTTTTGCGTTTGTCATCAGTCTGATCCCCCCGCCTGGGGGGATTTTTTTATTCGCTAACTTCTCGTCTTGCGCTCTTCGGTCTGAATGCTGCAACCACTTCCGGTGCCGTTTCAACATATGGCCCTTCCAGCAACTGAATGCAGTACGGTACGCTGGCAAAAATACCGTGCACCACGACCTTACCCTCGGCATCCTTCACGCCTTCCAGCGTCTCTTTAATAGACTTCGGCTGACCGGGTAAGTTAAGGATCAGCGCCTGTTTGCGGATCACGCCCACCTGGCGCGAAAGGATCGCAGTTGGCACAAAATGCAGGCTAATCTGGCGCATCTGTTCACCAAAGCCAGGCATCTCGCGGTCCGCTACTGCCAGCGTCGCATCGGGCGTTACATCACGGCGCGCCGGGCCAGTACCGCCGGTTGTCAGCACCAGATGGCAACTCATTTCATCCACCAGCTCACACAACGTTTGCTCAATGATCGCCTGCTCATCGGGGATTAAGCGAGTTTCCAGTTCAAACGGCGTGGTTAGCGCCGATGTCAGCCATTCTTCCAGCGCAGGGATGCCTTTATCCTGATAAACGCCGCTGGACGCGCGATCAGAGATGGAAACTAAGCCAATACGTAAAGTATTCATCAAGATTTTTCCGTTTAAACAGTCTCGTTAAACAGAATGATACACTGCGAAGGGAGTGACAGACAGGCTTCAGAAGAGGTAGCGTGACCGACTTCCCGGTCACGCTAAGAATGATTACAGCAGGTCGCCGATCATTTTTTCCAGTTTTTCCTGGTCAACAGCAAACTTACGGATACCTTCCGCCAGTTTATCTACTGCCATTGGATCCTGGTTGTGCTGCCACAGGAACTCGGACTCAGTGATACGCGCCGGACGCGCTTTCACTTCACCAGTGTAAGACAGTTTACGTTCGATAGCCCCTTCGCTCTCCGCCAGCTCTTTCAGCAGTGCCGGTGCGATGGTCAGACGGTCGCAGCCTGCCAGTTCCAGAATTTCGCCGATGTTACGGAAGCTTGCGCCCATAACCACGGTTTCATAACCGTGTTCTTTGTAGTACTGGTAGATTTCAGATACAGAAACGACACCCGGATCTTCTGCCGGAGCGTACTCTTTCTTATCGGTATTGGCTTTGTACCAGTCAAGAATACGGCCAACAAACGGAGAAATCAGGAACACGCCTGCTTCCGCACAAGCACGTGCCTGAGCGAAGGAGAACAGCAGAGTCAGGTTACAGTTGATACCTTCTTTTTCCAGCTGTTCTGCAGCACGGATGCCCTGCCAGGTAGAAGCCAGTTTGATCAGAATACGATCGTTGCTAATACCTGCATCGTTGTAGAGCTTAATCAGGCGTTTTGCTTTCGCAATTGACGCTTCGGTGTCATAGGAAAGACGCGCATCAACTTCAGTTGAGATACGGCCCGGAACCAGTTTCAGGATTTCCAGACCAATATTTACTGCCAGTTTGTCGGTCGCGTCCACGATCTGCTGCGCGCGATCGTTGCTCTGCTGTTTCGCCCAGGCGACAGCATCATCAATCAACTTACGGTATTCCGGAATTTGCGCTGCGTTAAGAATGAGAGAAGGGTTGGTTGTGGCATCCTGCGGTTGATACAGCTTCATTGCCGCGATGTCCCCAGTGTCGGCCACTACGGTGGTGTACTGACGAAGGGAGGTCAATTTGTCCGTCATGATAGTATTTCTCTTTAAACAGCTTGTTAGGGGGATGTAACCGGTCTGCCCTGATGATATCACGACGTAACGACAGCGCAACCGCAGACAAGAGGGTTATCACTAGGCAAGACTGTTTCGGATTTCTGACATGGCGTTGATATCACCCGCCATTTTTAAACAAAACCTCATGTATGCTACACAGACGTTATCAACCAATGCACATCGTATATAATTCTTAATCAATTGGTAACGTTTACACAGGAATGTAACCGCGCGCCGGCGACAAGAGGGATACGAATGCCTGATTTTTTCTCTTTTATTAACAACGTACTATGGGGATCAGTGATGATCTACCTGCTCTTCGGCGCAGGCTGTTGGTTCACTTTTCGTTCTGGGTTCGTTCAATTTCGCTATATTCGTCAGTTTGGCAAAAGTCTTAAAAATAGCATTCATCCGCAACGAGGCGGTTTAACTTCTTTTCAATCATTGTGTACCAGTCTCGCCGCGCGTGTCGGCAGCGGCAACCTGGCAGGCGTTGCGCTGGCTATCACCGCAGGTGGGCCGGGTGCCGTTTTCTGGATGTGGGTTGCCGCATTTATTGGCATGGCGACCTCTTTTGCCGAATGTTCCCTTGCCCAGCTTTATAAAGAACGTGACGTCAATGGGCAGTTTCGTGGCGGACCGGCATGGTATATGGCGCGTGGGTTAGGGATGCGCTGGATGGGCGTTCTGTTCGCCGTCTTTTTGCTCATCGCCTACGGACTGATTTTCAGCGGTGTTCAGGCAAATGCTGTCGCTCGCGCGATGAGTTTTGCATTTGATTTCCCTCCGTTAGTAACGGGTGTCATTCTCGCCATTTTTACCTTGTTGGCGATAACTCACGGCATTCATGGCGTCGCCCGGCTAATGCAATGGTTTGTCCCTATTATGGCGTTAATCTGGGTACTCACCAGCCTGGTCATTTGCGCAATGAATATCGGGCAACTTCCACACGTTATTTGGTCTATTTTTGAAAGCGCCTTTGGCTGGCAGGAAGCGGCAGGCGGCGCGGCGGGTTATACCCTGAGTCAGGCGATTACTAACGGTTTTCAGCGCAGTATGTTTTCCAATGAGGCGGGGATGGGATCAACACCGAACGCAGCAGCGGCGGCGGCATCATGGCCACCGCATCCGGCAGCGCAAGGTATTGTTCAGATGATCGGCATCTTTATCGACACGATGGTGATTTGTACGGCAAGCGCCATGCTGATATTGCTGGCTGGTAACGGCACCACCTATTTGCCACTGGAAGGTATCCAACTCATTCAGAAAGCGATGCGTGTATTAATGGGTTCCTGGGGGGCAGAATTTGTCACGATAGTGGTGATTCTATTTGCCTTCAGCTCGATCGTCGCCAACTACATTTATGCCGAAAATAATCTCTTCTTTTTACGGCTGAACAACCGGAAAGCTATCTGGAGTCTGCGTATCTGTATCTTTGTTACGGTCATTGGCGGTACCCTACTGAGCCTTCCGATGATGTGGCAACTGGCCGATATTATTATGGCCTGCATGGCAATCACCAATTTGACAGCGATTTTGCTGCTTTCCCCCGTGGTGCATATCATTGCCAGCGATTATCTGCGCCAGCGAAAACTCGGCGTACGTCCGGTGTTTGATCCGCTGCGCTACCCGGATATCAGTCAGCAACTGTCCCCTGATGCGTGGGATGATTTGTCGCAGGAGTAATCACAACTATCGATCAACTCATCCACTTTTTTTGCTACAGTCGCAGTAAATTTCCTGCAAGGACTGGATATGTTGATTCTGATTTCACCTGCTAAAACACTTGATTATCAAAGCCCTTTGGCCACCACACGCTACACGCTGCCGGAGCTGTTAGACAACTCCCAACAGCTTATTCATGAAGCGCGAAAACTAACGGCACCGCAGATTGGCAAACTGATGAAAATCAGTGACAAGCTGGCCGATCTCAACGCTACCCGCTTTCATGACTGGCAGCCAGATTTCACGCCAGAGAATGCCCGGCAGGCAATTCTGGCATTTAAAGGCGATGTCTATACCGGCTTGCAAGCCGAAACCTTTAGTGAAGAAGATTTCGCTTTTGCCCAGCAGCATTTACGTATGCTTTCCGGTTTGTACGGCGTACTGCGCCCGCTCGATTTAATGCAGCCATACCGTCTGGAGATGGGGATCCGTCTTGAGAATGCGCGGGGTAAAGACCTGTACCAGTTCTGGGGGGATGTGATCACCAACAAGCTAAACGAAGCGCTCGAAGCACAAGGCGATCAGGTGGTGATTAACCTGGCGTCAGATGAGTATTTTAAATCAGTGAAACCGAAGAAATTAAATGCCGAGATAATCAAGCCGGTATTCCTCGATGAGAAGAACGGCAAGTTTAAGGTCATCAGCTTCCATGCTAAAAAAGCGCGTGGCCTGATGAGTCGGTTTATCATTAAAAATCGCCTGACCAAGCCAGAGCAACTGACAGGTTTTAACAGTGAAGGTTACTTCTTCGATGAAGCCTCTTCCAGCAATGGCGAACTGGTGTTTAAACGCTACGAACTGCGTTAAGTTTGTGGTAAATGCCGGAGGTCATCCGGCATTTATATTTAGCGGTGATGTCTGCCAGGCCCCGGATAATGATCATCCCGGTGGTCATGACGATGATCGTCACGATGATCGCGATGATTATTATAGTGCGGCTGCAGTCCGTATGGGTGCCAGCGATTGCCTCGCCATTCATAATTTCTGTGCCACCAGTCGTGGTCACGCCAGTAACCGCCATCCCAGTAGAAACCGCGATAATCACGATCGCCAATCTGTAACTTTACTGATGGCACCAGCATTATTTCCTCAGCCTGCGCTGCCATAGGAGCAACCAGAATCAGGGAAAATGCGAGTAAGAGAGATTGCATCTTTTTCACAGGTGACTCCTTATTATCATTGCCAGTTATGGGCCGATATAAGGAGCTTACGGTAAAAGAATCCTCGTTGTCATTATCCAATCTAAGTTACCGCATTTATTGAAAATTTCTCCTTTTTTTCTGTCGATTTTTCTCATATTTTCTCCACAAAAAAGCCGAGCTGTATAAACACAAGCCCGGCTATTTTTTCGGAATTTAATGGATATTAATTATGATTCATCATGAGTTTGCGCAGCGCAGCAAAATCGGCAGGCAGACTATGTGAAAGTAAGGGTAAATCAGCACGTTCTGCCAGCTCTTTTGGCAGTTCCAGCGTTTCACCAAGAATCACTTCCACGCTCTCTTTAAACTTCGCCGGGTGCGCGGTGCCGAGGAACAGGCCATATTCTCCCGGATGAAGCTGATCACGCAGCGCACGGTAAGCCACGGCAGCATGCGGTTCCGAGGTATAGCCCAGTGCTTTTAACTCACGCATTGTCTGCCGGGTGGTTTCATCATCCACCGCCGCATAACCCAGCTCCTTCAGTTGCCAGATTTTACGGCGGAACAACTCTTCCACTCGCGGCCAGTTGTTTGGCTGGCTGACATCCATCGCATTGGATAATGTCGCCTGGGTAGCTTTAGGCGCCCACTGGCCTTCATGCAAGAACCGCGGCACTGTATCGTTCACGTTGGTCGCAGCGATAAAACGCTTCACCGGCAGACCGAGTGATTTCGCCAGCAATCCTGCCGTCAAATCGCCGAAGTTTCCGCTTGGAACTGAAACAACCAGCTGGTTGCGCGCTTCCTGCGGCAACTGCGCCACGGCTTCAAAGTAATAGCAAATCTGCGCCAGCAAGCGACTGATGTTAATGGAGTTAGCAGAGTTCAGCCCCAGCGCCACTTTCAGTTCTTCATCATCGAACGCCTGTTTCACAAGAGCCTGGCAAGCATCAAAATCGCCGTCGATGGCAACAGTTTCAATATTGCCACCCAGCGTACAGAACAGTTTTTCTTGCAGTGGACTGATTTTGCCGCGCGGGTAAAGGATGACCACTTTAACATTCGGTAAACCGTAGAAAGCGTGAGCCACTGCCGCTCCGGTGTCGCCAGAAGTCGCAGTCAGAATGGTCACTGGCTTATCGCCCGCAATATGAGTCAGCATTTGCGCCATAAAGCGACCGCCGAAATCTTTAAATGCCAGCGTTGGCCCGTGGAACAACTCCAGACAACCGACGTCATTTTCAACTTCGGCAACCGGAGCCGGGAAAGCAAACGCCGCGCGCACGCGCTCTTCCAGTACTTCCTGTGGGATCTCATCACCAATAAACGCCGAGAGGATCTTCGCGCTGCGAGTGACGAAATCCAGTTTCAGCATCTCATCAATTTCGGTCAGACTGAATTCCGGTAGCTCATGAGGGAAAAACAACCCCTGATTTTTGCCCAATCCCTGCGTTACGGCTTGCGCAAAACTGACCTGTTCGTTGTGATCTTTCAGATTGTAGAGTTTCATTTAGTTTTCCAGTACTCGTGCGCCCGCCGTATCCAGCTGGCAAATATGAACAAAACCTTCCTGATTTTGCAGGTAATTCTTACCTAACCAGTCGGCAACTCGCTGGGCGGTATCCAGTTTATCGCACAGGGCGAACAAGGTCGGCCCGGAGCCGGAGATACCGCTCGCTACCGCGCCGATTTCCGCGACAGCCTGTCGTGCCTGCCTGAAGCCAGGCAGTAAACGTTCACGGTAAGGTTCAGCGATAACATCTTTCATCAGCTTCGCGGCAAGTTCAGGCTGGCGGGAATAGCAGGCATGAATGAAGCCCGCCAGATGTCGCCCGTGAGCAATGCAATCCTGGCGGCGATACTGCGCCGGTAAAATAGCCCGCGCTTCTGCCGTCGAGACTTTAATCCCCGGATACGCCAACACCCATAACCACTCATCAAATCCTGGTACCTGCTGGCTGATGATGCCGTTTTCTTCGATCATCAACTGCATGCCGCCAAGAAAGCACGGTGCCACGTTGTCGTAATGAATGCTGCCGGAGATACGCCCTTCCAGTTCGCCCATCAAGGCCAGCAGGCGGGTATCATTGAGCGGCTTACCGCAGTGTTCATTCATCGCCACCAGCGCCGCGACCACCGAACAGGCGCTGGAACCTAAGCCAGAACCGATCGGCATATTCTTTTCCAGGGTCATCGCCACCGGAATTTGCTTACCCACTTCCTGGCAAAAACGCTCCCAGCACTGATAAACGATATTTTCCTGCGGTTCTGACGGCAGCTTGCCTGCAAACCGTCCAAGATTGTTGAGACTGAAGCGCTCTGCTGACTCAACCGTCACTACATCTCCCAGCAAGGAACCATCAACAGGCACCACCGCCGCCCCGAGCACATCAAACCCGACGCTCATATTGGCACTGGAAGCCGGAGCATAAACCTTAACCATTTTAGACTCCTAACTTCCATGAGAGGGTGCGCAGCAGATCGGCAAAGACACCGGCAGCTGTAACGTCATTACCCGCACCGTATCCGCGCAGGACCAGCGGCAGTGGCTGATAATAGTGGCTATAGAAGGCCAATGCGTTTTCGCCGTTTTTCACTTTGAACAGCGGATCGTTGCCATCCACTTCAGCAATCTTCACGCGGCAGACGCCATCTTCATCAATATTGCCAACATAGCGCAAAACTTTTCCTTCATCACGGGCCTTCGCTACGCGCGCGGCAAAGAGATCGTCGAGCTGTGACAGATTCGCCATAAAAGTCGCAACATCGCCTTCCGCGTTAAACTCTGCGGGCAGCACAGATTCGATTTCGATATCCGCCAGTTCCAGTGATCGTCCAGTTTCACGAGCGAGAATCAACAGCTTGCGCGCCACATCCATACCAGAAAGATCATCTCGCGGATCCGGTTCGGTATAACCCATTTCTCTTGCCAGCGTGGTGGCCTCGGAGAAGCTCATCCCTTCGTCTAACTTACCGAAGATGAAAGAAAGCGAACCAGAAAGAATGCCAGAGAATTTCATCAATTCATCACCCGCGTTGAGCAGGTTTTGTAAGTTCTCAATGACCGGCAACCCCGCACCGACGTTGGTGTCATAAAGGAATTTACGCCGTGATTTTTCCGCCGCGTAACGCAGCTGATGGTAGTAATCCATCGACGAGGTGTTGGCCTTTTTGTTCGGAGTCACCACGTGGAAACCTTCGCGCAGGAAGTCGGCATATTGATCCGCCACCGCCTGGCTGGAAGTGCAATCGACAATCACCGGATTCAGCAAATGATATTCTTTCACCAGGCGAATTAAGCGCCCAAGGTTGAACGGCTCTTTGGCTTGCGCCAGTTCTTCCTGCCAGTTATCCAGGTTAAGGCCATGCACATTAGTCAGCAGCGCCTTCGAGTTAGCAACGCCGCAAACGCGTAAATCGATGTGTTTGTTCTTCAGCCAGCTTTGCTGACGTTTCAGTTGCTCCAGCAGCGCGCCGCCAACGCCACCGACGCCAATCACAAACACTTCGATAACCTGATCGGTATTGAACAGCATCTGGTGGGTAACGCGTACACCAGTGGTCGCATCATCGTTATTTACCACGACAGAGATTGAGCGTTCAGAAGACCCTTGAGCAATGGCGACAATGTTGATATTGGCGCGGGCCAGTGCGGCAAAGAATTTCGCCGAGATCCCACGCAAGGTGCGCATACCATCGCCCACCACCGAGATAATAGCCAGCCGTTCAGTGACCGCCAGCGGCTCCAGCAAACCTTCTTTCAGTTCCAGGTAGAACTCTTCCTGCATCGCGCGTTCAGCACGCGCACAGTCGCTTTGTGGTACGCAGAAACTGATACTGTATTCGGAAGATGATTGCGTAATCAGCACCACTGAAATGCGGGCGCGTGACATTGCCGCAAAGACGCGCGCCGCCATGCCGACCATTCCTTTCATCCCCGGACCAGAAACGCTGAACATTGCCATGTTATTCAGATTGGAAATGCCCTTGACCGGTAATTCATCTTCATCTCGGCTGGCGCCAATGAGCGTACCTGGTGCTTGAGGATTTCCGGTATTTTTAATCAGACAAGGGATCTGGAACTGAGCGATAGGGGTAATGGTGCGAGGGTGAAGAACTTTAGCGCCGAAGTAGGAAAGCTCCATCGCTTCCTGGTACGACATCGACTTCAACAGCCTCGCATCGGGCACCTGACGCGGGTCGCAAGTATAGACACCGTCGACATCCGTCCAGATCTCGCAACAATCGGCGCGTAAACAGGCGGCGAGTACCGCGGCGGAGTAGTCAGAACCGTTACGTCCCAGCACCACCAGCTCACCTTTTTCATTACCGGCGGTAAAACCAGCCATCAGCACCATATGGTCAGCCGGAATGCGGCTTGCCGCAATACGGCGGGTGGACTCAGCAATATCGACCGTAGATTCGAGGTAATGACCGATTGCCAGCAGCTTTTCGACCGGATCGATAACGGTAACGTTGTGACCACGCGCTTCCAGTACCCCGGCCATAATGGCGATCGACATTTTTTCACCACGGCAAATCAGCGCGGCGTTGATGCTGTCCGGGCATTGCCCCAACAAGCTAATGCCATGCAAGACATGTTTGATTTGGGCAAATTCTTGATCAACGAAGGCTTTCAATTGCACCAGCGGGAATCCTGGTTGGGCGGCGGCGAGTCCCGTCAGAAGTTCGGCAAAAATACGTTCGGCATCGCTGATATTGGGTAAAGCATCCTGACCGCTAATGGTTTTTTCAATCATTGCGACCAGATGGTTGGTAATTTTGGCGGGGGCAGAGAGGACGGTGGCCACCTGCCCCTGCCTGGCATTGCTCACCAGAATATCGGCAACCCGCAGAAAACGTTCTGCATTTGCCACTGATGTACCGCCGAACTTCAACACTCGCATGGTTGTTACCTCGTTACCTTTGGTCGAAAAAAAAGCCCGCACTGTCAGGTGCGGGCTTTTTTCTGTGTTTCCTGTACGCGTCAGCCCGCACCGTTACCTGTGGTAATGGTGATGGTGGTGGTAATGGTGGTGCTGATGCGTTTCATGGATGTTGTGTACTCTGTAATTTTTATCTGTCTGTGCGCTATGCCTATATTGGTTAAAGTATTTAGTGACCTAAGTCAATAAAATTTTAATTTGCTCACGGCAGGTTACCAGTTCATAGAGTGCTGGTAGATGCTCTTTTTTTAATCCACACAGAGACATATTGCCCATTGCAGTCAGAATAAAAATCTGAAAACGCCCTTCCTTGTCGTTTTTTATTTGGTGATATTTTTTTCAATATCATGCAATAAACGATGCAACATGGCCGTGTCTCGTTGCTCCAACAGCCCGATGCGTTGTTGTAACCAGTCGACCAGTTTGGTGTCATCTGCCACCGCCAGAGTCGTTAACAATGACATGGCTCGTTCACGTAAAGCCTGCAGTTGAAATGGGTCCGCCGTTGCTGCAGATTCCACCGGTTGTTGTATTAATGTTGCTAATTGATAGCAATAGACCATCACCGCCTGCCCCAAATTCAGTGATGGATAATCCGCCACCATTGGCACGCCGGTGAGGACATCAGCAAGCGCCAACTCTTCGTTAGTCAAGCCGGAATCTTCGCGACCAAAGACCAGCGCCGCATGGTTCATCCATGTCGATTTTTCCTCCAGTAGCGGCACCAGTTCTATTGGCGTGGCGTAGTAATGGTATTTCGCCCGACTGCGCGCAGTGGTAGCAACGGTAAAATCAACGTCGTGTAGCGATTCAGCCAGCGTTGGAAAAACTTTAATATTATCAATAATATCACCAGAACCATGCGCCACCCAGCGGGTAGCTGGTTCCAGGTGTGCCTGGCTATCGACAATGCGCAGCTCGCTAAATCCCATTGTTTTCATCGCCCGAGCCGCTGCACCAATATTTTCAGCTCTGGCAGGTGCTACCAGAATGATCGTTATACGCATGTTGCCACTCTTCTTGATCAAATAACCGCGAACAGGGTGATGAATGTCAACTTATTACGCGGAGAGAATTTACAAATTAGTAACGTAAGTCGCAGAAAAAGCCCTTCACTTAACTTAAAAAAAGCTAAACTATTTCCTGACTATACTAACGGTGTAATTGTTAAAAATTGCTACATATCCTTCTGTTTACTTAGGATAATTTTATAAAAAATAAATCTCGACAATTGGATTCACCACGTTTATTAGTTGTATAAGGCAACTAGTTGTATTATTAAAATAATGTGACGAAAGCTAGCATTTAGATACGATGATTTCATCAAACTGTTAACGTGCTACAATTGAACTTGATATATGTCAACGAAGCGTAGTTTTATTGGGTGTCCGGCACGTCTTAGCCTGTTATGTTGCTGTTAAAATGGTTAGGATGACAGCCGTTTTTGACACTGTCGGGTCCTGAGGGAAAGTACCCACGACCAAGCTAATGATGTTGTTGACGTTGATGGAAAGTGCATCAAGAACGCAATTACGTACTTTAGTCATGTTACGCCGATCATGTTAATTTGCAGCATGCATCAGGCAGGTCAGGGACTTTTGTACTTCCTGTTTCGATTTAGTTGGCAATTTAGGTAGCAAACATGCAGACCCCGCACATTCTTATCGTTGAAGACGAGTTGGTAACACGCAACACGTTGAAAAGTATTTTCGAAGCGGAAGGCTATGATGTTTTCGAAGCGACAGATGGCGCGGAAATGCATCAGATCCTCTCTGAATATGACATCAACCTGGTGATCATGGATATCAATCTGCCGGGTAAGAACGGTCTTCTGTTAGCGCGTGAACTGCGCGAGCAGGCGAATGTTGCGTTGATGTTCCTGACTGGCCGTGACAACGAAGTCGATAAAATTCTCGGCCTCGAAATCGGTGCAGATGACTACATCACCAAACCGTTCAACCCGCGTGAACTGACTATTCGTGCACGCAACCTGCTGTCTCGTACCATGAATCTGGGTACAGTCAGCGAAGAACGCCGTAGCGTTGAAAGCTATAAGTTCAATGGTTGGGAACTGGACATCAACAGCCGTTCATTGATCGGTCCTGATGGCGAGCAGTACAAACTGCCGCGTAGCGAGTTCCGTGCCATGCTTCACTTCTGTGAAAACCCAGGCAAAATTCAGTCTCGTGCTGAACTGCTGAAGAAAATGACCGGCCGTGAGCTGAAACCGCACGACCGTACTGTAGACGTGACGATCCGTCGTATTCGTAAACACTTCGAATCTACGCCGGATACGCCGGAAATCATCGCCACCATTCACGGTGAAGGTTATCGCTTCTGCGGTGATCTGGAAGATTAATCGGCTTTACCACCGTCCAAAAAAACGGCGCTTTTTAGCGCCGTTTTTTTATTTCCAGATACGTAACTCATCGTCCGTTGTGACTTCTTTACTGGCTTTCATTTTCGGTAGTGAAAACGCATACCAGTCGATATTCCGCGTCACAAACATCATGCCGGCCAGCGCCACCACCAGCACACTGGTTCCCAACAACAGTGCGCTATCGGCAGAGTTGAGCAGTCCCCACATCACACCATCCAGCAACAACAGCGCGAGGGTAAACAACATGCTATTGCGCCAACCTTTTAATACCGCCTGCAAGTAAATACCGTTCATTAATGCCCCTATCAAGCTGGCAATTACCCATGCCACGGTAAAACCGGTATGTTCAGAAAGCGCCAGCAAGAGCAAATAAAACATCACCAATGACAGCCCCACCAGCAAATATTGCATCGGGTGCAAACGTTGCGCGGTGAGCGTTTCAAAAACAAAGAAGGCCATAAAAGTCAGCGCAATCAGCAAAATAGCGTACTTAGTCGCCCTGTCCGTTAATTGATACTGATCGGCAGGCGTAGTGACTGCGACGCTAAACGCCGGGAAGTTTTCCCAGCCGGTATCATTGCCTGAAGCAAAACGCTCACCGAGATTATTGGCAAACCAGCTACTTTGCCATTGCGCCTGAAAACCGGATGCACTTATTTCTCGTTTCGCTGGCAAAAAATCACCTAAAAAACTGGGATGCGGCCAGTTGCTGGTTAAGGTCATTTCGCTATTACGCCCGGCAGGCACCACAGAAAGATCGCCGGTACCGCTTAAATTCAGTGCCATATTCAGCTTCAGGTTCTGCTTCCGCCAGTCCCCTTCGGGTAAAGGGATATGCACGCCCTGCCCGCCTTGCTCTAACCCGGTACCGGGTTCAATGGTCAGCGCTGTTCCGTTAACTTCAGGCGCTTTCACCACACCAATACCACGCGCATCCCCGACGCTAATCACAATAAATGGCTTGCCTAAGGTGATATTTGGCGCGTCGAGTTCGCTAAGACGCGAAACATCAAAATCGGCTTTTAGCGTTAAATCACTGTGCCAGACCTGACCGGTATAAATACCAATCTTGCGTTCTTCCACATTCTGATTACCATCAACCATCAACGACTCAGGTAACCAAAAATGGATAAAACTTCGTTTCCGCTCCACGGTTTTATCCTCTTCCTGCACCGTATAAAGCTCGGTCACAGGAATAGCGATGAGCGGCCCAACGAGTTTTTGCGGCCCGCTGGTACTTTGGCGAATCGCATCTTCCACATCGCTACGGTAATCGGCACGTTCGACAATCACCTGCCGAATCAGCATTATCGGAATCAACAACAGCAATACAGCACCAAACAGGGTGGTCATTTTCCAGAACAGGGGGGATTTCAACATAGTCTTCTCCTTTGCAATGGCGACAGGATATGAAGGCTATGTGGGAAGAATTTGAAGTTATGTGAAGTGACGGTGAAGTCGAAGCAAGGCCAATACGCCGCCTTCCGGCACGTTGTGCAACGTGACTTCGCCATTAAGCAAACGGGCAACTTCACTGACAAACGCCAGCCCCAGACCACTGCTTTTTTGCCCATTCGCACGCGGCAAAGAGTAGAAACGCTCAAAAATACGTGACAGCGCGTAGTCAGGAATACCACTACCGGTATCCAGCACATTAAGCGTGACGTGTTCCTGATCCACTTCGGCGCTTAGCGTTATGCGACCGCTCTCGGGGGTAAAATCGATGGCATTATCCAGCAAATTCCCCAGCGCCTGCTCCAGTAACGCCGGTTCAGCAGCAACGTTAACCTCGGTGGGCATAACATTAAGAGTGATATTTTTTTCTGCCAACTGCACGGTGCGCGCTTCACTGACTCGGCGAAATAATGCCGCCACATCAACCGCAGAAAGAACGACCTCCTGGCGATTCTCCAGTCTTGCCTGGCGTAGTAGCGTTTCCACCAGCGCCTGCATTCGCGCGTTTTGCGTCAGAATATTGTCGGTAAAACGGGCTACCACTTCCGGTGGCGGACCTTCGCGTAAAATTTCCGCCGCGCCACGAATTGCCGCCAGCGGACTTTTCAACTCATGAGTTAACGCGTAGACATACTGCTCAATATAGTTTTTCCCCTCCAGTTTCACGCGCATACTTTCCAGCGCCTGCGCTAACTTACGCAGCTCGCTACTGCCGAGTTCAGGAAGCGGAACGGGCTTATTGTCGGTAACGGAATCAGCATAACGAGTGAGCCGGGCAATGGAGCGGTTGATCCACCAAACCATTCCTGCGCCGATTACCAGCGCAATTCCCAGCAAAATGGCGCTCGCCCATAAAATTCGCCGCTCGCTGCGTTTAATCACCGGTGCCATCGCCGCGTTCGGTTTGCCTACGCTCAAAACGCCAACCAGCCGCGTGCCGTCCATAATAGGTGCGGCAACATACATCACAGAACTTTCGGGATCGGCAGGATTTTGCAACGTACTGCGCGCACCATACTGACCACGCAACGTTAGCCAGACATCATTCCAGCGCGAATAATCCTGCCCGACGGCTTTATTGGCCGAATCAAACAATACTTTGCCCTGCGCATCAGTCATATAGACATGATATTCGTTGCGCACTTTGTTGATGCCGCTGATATTGGCGCGAAACGGGCGATGTTGTAGCTGGTTAAATGCCTGCGCCAACTGCCCATGCGTTGGGTCACCAGAGAGCAAATCGGCACGCGCCAGCTCCGCCAGCAACGTTGCCGTATCGATCAACGTCCCTTCCGTCGCCCTTCGCACGCCCGGTTTAACTTCTTTGACAAAAATAGCCAGTACGAACCAGGCGGCTACCGCCACCAGTAAAAAATACCCCAGCAACAGCCGCATGCCGATACGCATTACAGGCTCCTCAGGCTGTATCCCATGCCGCGATGGGTATTGATCGGCGAAAGCTCGGGATTAATAGCGCGCAGTTTGGCACGCAGCGTTTTAATGTGAGTATCGACAGTGCGATCGTAGGTGTCCTGCGCATCTTCCCAGACGCTATCCATCAGTTGCTGACGGGACCAGACGCGGCCCGGCGACTTAAGTAACGTTTTCAGCAACAAAAACTCATACCGTGTTAGCGTTAACGGCGTGTCAAACCAGCTGATCTGCGCCGCAGGTTCATTCAGTTCAAAATGACCAATACGGATGACGGGAGAAGGCGTAGAAAACTTCTTCACCCGACGCAGTAAGGTGCGCACTCTGGCGCACACTTCGCGGGGTGAAAACGGTTTAGCCACGTAGTCGTCAGCGCCTATTTCCAGTCCAAGCAGGCGATCCACCTCTTCACTACGGGCTGTCAGGAACAGTACAGGTAGCGCCGGATGGATCGCCAGCAACTGACGGCACAATTCAAAGCCGCTGATATCCGGCAGACCTACATCGAGAATAATGACGTCGGGAACCTGCTGGCGTGCTTTATCCAGCACCGGTAAGCCTCGCTCAAAGACCTCGACGGCAAAACCTTCCTGCTGCAACATGTAGACCAGCGTGTCGGCTATCCCTTGCTCGTCTTCCACTAACCAGACCGTTTCCCGTTGCATATATCGCCTCTGTTATTGCCGCCACGGCATGACAGGCACCGCGCTAATCGCGTTTTTCGGCGACCCATCTACAACTTTGTCGGAGTAGGCCAGGTAAGCGAGCGCGTTGCGTTTGGCGTCATAGAAGCGTACGACCTGTAACGACTTAAAGACCAGCGACGTACGTTTTTTGAATACCACTTCGCCCTGAGCTTTGCCGTTTTTAATGCGCTCTGACAGTTCAATCGGCCCGACTTGCTGGCAGGAAATAGCCGCATCGGAAGTATCTTCCGCCAGGCCCAATCCCCCTTTAATACCGCCGGTTTTTGCCCGACTCACATAACAGGTGACATTTTTCACATCGGGATCGTCAAAGGCTTCTACGACAATTTTGTGATCCGGGCCGATCATTTTAAATACGGTATCGACCGAACCAATTTCTTCCGCATGTGCCAATGGCCCCAGCATTATCAGGCTTAAAGACAGGATCAAATGCTTGTATTTCATATTGTTACCATTTTTATAAGTTACACAGAGCAATTAGTTCGTCACGGTAAATAACATATTGATTAAGAACAAAATCTCAACACTTTTCTTTCCGTCAAGACCTAAAACATACTCTGCTAAGAAAAAAACACTGAATGCTAAAACAGCAAAAAATGCTATTATCCAATTACCTGATGTCAGGTGCTCGTTGTGAAAGGATGAGGATATTTTATGGATCAGGCCGGCATTATTCGCGACCTTTTAATCTGGTTGGAAGGTCATCTGGATCAGCCACTGTCGCTCGACAATGTAGCGGCGAAAGCAGGTTATTCCAAGTGGCACTTACAGAGAATGTTTAAAGATGTCACTGGCCATGCTATTGGCGCGTATATTCGTGCTCGTCGTTTGTCGAAATCGGCGGTTGCACTACGCCTGACCGCGCGCCCAATTCTGGATATTGCGCTGCAATACCGCTTTGACTCTCAACAGACATTTACTCGTGCATTCAAGAAGCAGTTTGCCCAGACTCCCGCACTTTACCGCCGTTCTCCTGAATGGAGCGCCTTTGGTATTCGCCCACCGCTGCGTCTGGGTGAATTCACCATGCCAGAGCACAAATTTGTCACGCTGGAAGACACGCCGCTGATTGGTGTTACCCAGAGTTACTCCTGTTCGCTGGAGCAAATCTCTGATTTCCGCCATGAAATGCGTTATCAGTTCTGGCACGATTTTCTTGGCAACGCGCCGACCATTCCGCCAGTACTTTACGGCCTGAATGAAACGCGTCCAAGCCAGGATAAAGACGACGAGCAAGAGGTGTTCTACACCACCGCGTTGGCTCAGGAGCAAGCAGACGGCTATGTACTGACGGGGCATCCGGTGCTGTTGCAGGGCGGCGAATATGTGATGTTTACCTATGAAGGTCTGGGAACCGGCGTGCAGGAATTTATCCTGACGGTGTACGGAACCTGTATGCCGATGCTGAACCTGACGCGCCGTAAAGGTCAGGATATTGAGCGATACTATCCGGCAGAAGATGCCAAAGCGGGAGATCGCCCAATTAATCTGCGCTGCGAACTGCTGATTCCAGTACGTCGTTAACGCTGCAGCTCGTCTAATGCAGGGGCGTCCAGATGCGAGATGTCCCCTGCTGTTTCAACTACCCAACCAGACGCCAGCCACAGGCTTTCCTGATAATCCACGCGCGAAATAGAACAGTTACGCAGACGTAAGCGGCGTTCTGCCCATGCAGGTAGGCCCAGAATAGTACTCACCAGGCATCCCAGCGCGATACCGTGGCTCACCAGTAGCGGTCGACTTCCCTGCGGCAAATCCCGACAAGATTCCAGAGCAGCATTGACGCGCTCGCTCAGTTCCTGCATTGACTCGCCTTCAGGAATACGCCCGTCAACAGTGCCATTTACCAGTTGGCGACGCCAGTTCTCTTCTTCTTCGGTCAGAGAGTCGATATGTCTTTTTTCCAGCACGCCCATATTTAATTCACGCAGGCGGGAATCAAAGATTATGTCACAGCCGCAAGCCTGAGCGATGATTTCCGCCGTGCGCCGGGTGCGACCTAAATCGCTACTGATGATATGTGTGATTCCAAGCTCTTTGGCACGTGCCGCCACCTGCATTGCTTGTTGCTCACCTTTGGCAGTCAGTGGGCTATCAGACTGACCCTGAATACGTCGCTCGGCGTTCCACTGCGTTTCACCGTGGCGGACTAGGTATACCTGTAACATGCTTTTTTTCCGTATACTGCTGTAACGTTAATTTTTGAGTAATCCTGATTATGCACCATGTTGTCTGTGCGACCACCAATCCCGCTAAAATTCAGGCCATTCTGCAGGCATTTCACGAGATCTTCGGCGAAGGATCCTGCCACATTGAGTCCGTTGCCGTCGAGAGCGGCGTACCGGAACAACCCTTTGGCAGTGAGGAAACGCGCGCTGGCGCACGAAATCGGGTAGAAAATGCCCGCCGTTTACATCCAGAGGCTGATTTTTGGGTGGCGATTGAAGCAGGCATCGATGGCGACAGCACCTTCAGCTGGGTGGTCATTGAAAGCACC
Source organism: Escherichia sp. E4930 (assembly GCF_005845405.1). NCBI lineage: Bacteria > Pseudomonadati > Pseudomonadota > Gammaproteobacteria > Enterobacterales > Enterobacteriaceae > Escherichia > Escherichia sp. E4930. The sequence continues at coordinate 132,577 of NZ_VCDZ01000014.1, forward strand.
AACCAACGTGGCGAGGCGCGTTCGGCTACTTTGCCGTTACCTGCGGTGATTCTGCAGAAAGTGCGTGAGGGTGAGGCGCTTGGCCCCGTGATGTCGCGTTATACCGGTATTGATGAGATTGGTCGTAAGGAAGGAGCCATCGGCGTGTTTACCGCCGGGAAACTCACTCGCGCCAGCGTCTATCACCAGGCGGTGATCCTGGCGCTGAGTCCGTTTCATAATGCCGTGTATCAGTCATTGTAAACCGGATAAGGCGTTCACGCCGCATCCGGCATTCGGTGCACAATGCCTGATGCGACGCTGACGCGTCTTATCAGGCCTACAAAATCAATCGCTTTTCAGCAACACGTCTTCCAGCCACTGGCGCAGCTCAACGGGGGCGGCTTTCAGACTGTTAGATCCACGCGTAATGGTCGCGATGCCCGCGCCGAGTTCATTTTTTAACTCGCGCTGGCTCATTTCACCACGCAGCAACTCTTCGACAATACGCACGCGAGTCCCCAATGCTTCGCGCTCATCTGGCGTCAGCATCAGATTTAACAACGGTAAATGGAGATCGTTTTCGTAGGCATTCTTAAGCAGGTCGACAAAACGTAACCACTCCTGGTGACGCTGTTCTGCCATCGCTGCTGAATAGGGTGATTGCTGGGCCATAGTGTGTCGCCATTGTTAGCGGGGGAAGCAAAATGCCTCCCCCGGTTGTACTCGCTAAAGAGTACGATAGCATATCATAAAGGTTCAAATCAGTAACGACGTCCCCATTCCGTAGCGCTCAAAAGCGTGGGCTTATCGCCCATGAAATAGCGATAGTACGCGTCATAAGCCAGCACATTTTTCACATAACCGCGCGTCTCGGAAAACGGAATACTCTCGACAAACGCCACCGCGTCGATACGCCCGGCGCTGTTACCAAGCCACGTGCGCACCCGCCCTGGACCGGCGTTATAAGCTGCCGAGGAGAAAATACGGTTATTGCCAAACTGCTGATAAACATATTGCAGGTAACTGGTGCCAATGTTGATGTTCGTTTCCGGATCCAGCAATTGCCCAGGGCTGCTATAACCAGGAATAGAGAACATCTTCACCGTCTGAGTCGCCGTACCGGGCATAATCTGCATCAGACCGCTGGCTCCTACCGGTGATTTCACCTTCGGATTCCAGGCGCTCTCCTGACGGGCAATCGCCATTGCATAGCTTTGCGGGATATCTTTACCGTTGGTGTAACGTTCGAAGAGATCGTTGTAGGCCAGGGGGAATCGTTCTTCCAGATGATCCCACAATTTCCCGGCGATTGTTGCCTGAACACTGAGATCCCACCAGTGATTATTAAAGGCATAGCGTGCCAATTGCGCCTGCTCTGTTTTTGACTTGCTCTTCACCAGATTGGCCCACTCGCTACGTGCGGTGTTATCCATATTCCAGTACATCAACTCGCGCACGCGCGCCATCTCCGGCCCCTGGGTCAGGGCGCTGTCAACGTTCTGCGGCGCTTTATCAATCTTTAGTTGATACTCTTCGCCAATACGTTGCGCAGCGACCATCGGGTAAAATCCACGCTGTTGCATGAGTTGATGCAAAATCTCTTTTGCTTCAGCTTCACGCCCGCGTTCCAGCAGTATATCCGCCTGCCAGTAGCGCCATTCATCTTTATCTTTCGCCTCTATTGGCAGACGCGCCAGCCAGGTATTCAGACCACGGCGATCGCCAGTGCCAAGCGCCATCCGCACGCGGCGTTCAATTAACGACGTGGATTGCGAACGCATAATCGCGTCATCACGCCATTTCGCCTGCTCATCGGTGACATCGTTGCCCATCAAACGCCAGGCGACGATATCGCGCAACTCCTGAATCTGATCTTCATTAAGCTGCTGCGCCTGGGCAAGTGAAGGGATCATCAGCCGTGCATTTTCAGCATCCTGACGTGCCACGCTGGCAAATGCCACCGCCGCCATCTGACGGGTAAAATCGGTCGCGCCGGTGGAACGCGCGAAGGTCAGTACAGTATTAGGATCATTCGCCAGCGAAATAATTGCCGAAGCAATAGTCTGGTAATCGGCAGGCATTTGCCCTGCCAGCACCGTCACCAGCCCGGTATTGCCTGCTTTCATCGCAAGGCGGATACGCTCTAAATATGCCAGGGGTTCTTGTTTTCCGGACGCACGCCAGACGCTAAATAACTTGTCACAAGCGTTAGGCTGGCTCTTTCCGGTTAGCCACAGCTCTTTCGCCCCCTGCCAGGCTTCTTCACTCTGCCCGGTGTTCCATTTTGCATAGTAGTAATTACACTGGGCTTCGGTTGTGCCTGGCTTTTCCGGGCTAAAGGCTAACAAGCCACGCCAGTCTTCGCGTCGCGCCAGTTCATTGACGAAACGAGATTGCAGCGTGCGAGCAGGAGGAAGCGTGGGGTTAGCGCGAACAAAGTTAGTAACCGTCACCGCCGGTTGATTCATCAGGTCATCGGTGATCTGGCGATATTCCAGGTAGGGGTATAACGGGTAATCCTTCAGTCCAGGCATCATTTGTTCGACCACATCCATTTGTCGATTATCCCAGGCCTGCTTGATTTGCGCGTAACGGCTACGCTGCTCATCCAGTGAGTCGGCTCGCGCCACGCTGCTGACCGTCAGCAGACAGACACCGGCAGCCAACAGCCGCCAGGTAACTTGTTTGGCTTTTTCCACAAGCGCACCCTCTAAGTGTAAATACATCAATGCAGCATCATGCCGCGTAATAGATTTATGCTAACCAGTCATTGCCGTTTACGCCACGTTACGGACACTTTTTTACTTTTACTGCGAAGGTGATCGACCAACTGGGATTAGGCGGGGAAAAAGGCTACACTTCGCCTTTGAAAACTCATCATCACGATAAACATAGAGGCGAAGTCCAACGTGGCTCAATTCGTTTATACCATGCATCGTGTCGGCAAAGTTGTTCCGCCGAAACGTCATATTTTGAAAAACATCTCTCTGAGTTTCTTCCCTGGGGCAAAAATTGGTGTCCTGGGCCTGAACGGCGCCGGTAAGTCCACCCTGCTGCGCATTATGGCGGGCATTGATAAAGACATCGAAGGTGAAGCGCGTCCGCAGCCAGACATCAAGATTGGTTACCTGCCGCAGGAACCGCAGCTGAACCCGGAACACACCGTGCGTGAGTCCATTGAAGAAGCGGTTTCTGAAGTGGTTAACGCCCTGAAACGTCTGGATGAAGTGTACGCGTTGTATGCCGATCCGGATGCCGATTTTGACAAACTGGCCGCGGAACAAGGCCGTCTGGAAGAGATCATTCAGGCTCACGACGGTCACAACCTGAACGTACAGCTGGAGCGTGCGGCGGATGCGCTGCGTCTGCCGGACTGGGACGCGAAAATCGCTAACCTCTCCGGTGGTGAGCGTCGTCGCGTGGCGTTGTGCCGTCTGCTGCTGGAAAAACCAGACATGCTGCTGCTCGACGAACCGACCAACCACCTGGATGCCGAATCCGTGGCCTGGCTGGAACGCTTCCTGCACGACTTCGAAGGCACCGTTGTGGCGATTACCCACGACCGTTACTTCCTCGATAACGTTGCAGGCTGGATCCTCGAACTTGACCGCGGTGAAGGTATTCCGTGGGAAGGTAACTACTCCTCCTGGCTGGAGCAGAAAGATCAGCGTCTGGCGCAGGAAGCTTCTCAAGAAGCGGCGCGTCGTAAGTCGATCGAGAAAGAGCTGGAGTGGGTACGTCAGGGTACTAAAGGCCGTCAGTCGAAAGGTAAAGCACGTCTGGCACGCTTTGAAGAGCTGAACAATACCGAATATCAGAAACGTAACGAAACCAACGAACTGTTTATTCCACCTGGACCGCGTCTGGGCGATAAAGTGCTGGAAGTCAGCAACCTGCGTAAATCCTATGGCGATCGTCTGCTGATTGACTCCCTGAGCTTCTCGATCCCGAAAGGGGCGATCGTCGGGATCATCGGTCCGAACGGTGCGGGTAAATCGACTCTGTTCCGTATGATCTCTGGTCAGGAACAACCGGACAGCGGCACCATCACTTTAGGTGAAACGGTGAAACTGGCGTCTGTCGATCAGTTCCGTGACTCAATGGATAACAGCAAAACCGTTTGGGAAGAAGTTTCCGGCGGGCTGGATATCATGAAGATCGGTAACACTGAGATGCCAAGCCGTGCCTACGTTGGCCGCTTTAACTTTAAAGGGGTTGATCAGGGTAAACGCGTTGGCGAACTTTCCGGTGGTGAGCGCGGTCGTCTGCATCTGGCGAAGCTACTGCAGGTTGGCGGCAACATGCTGCTGCTCGACGAACCAACCAACGACCTGGATATCGAAACCCTGCGCGCGCTGGAAAACGCCCTGCTGGAGTTCCCGGGCTGTGCGATGGTTATCTCGCACGACCGTTGGTTCCTCGACCGTATCGCCACGCACATCCTGGACTACCAGGATGAAGGTAAAGTTGAGTTCTTCGAAGGTAACTTTACCGAGTACGAAGAATACAAGAAACGCACGCTGGGTGCAGACGCGCTGGAGCCGAAGCGTATCAAGTACAAGCGTATTGCGAAGTAATGCGTAAAATGCCGGATGCGGCGTGAACGCCTTATCCGGTCTACAAAACCAGAAATTTCAATACGTTGCGAAACTCCAGGCCTGATAAGACGCGGTAAGCGTCGCATCAGGCATTGAGCACCGGATGCCGGATGCGGCGTGAACGCCTCTTCCGGCCTACAACAGCCTTAGCATCCGCAATTTCGTAGCGGGTCATCCGTGCTGGTTCTTTCAAACCTTGTTTAATCTCGACAGCCTCTTCCAGAGAGGTTTTCAACTCATCAAAAAAACTCATTTTATACCTCGCCTTTGAGCCGTTTCGTCACGGTTACCTCTGCTCCCCCATCATCTCCCGCACCAGCTCCACGCAGCGCAGGAAACGGCTGTCGTAATCGTCCTCTTCAACCCGCACAAATTCGATATTGTTCTCTTCCAGCATCTCCACCAACAAGTTCTGGAACTCTTTGCGATCCACCGAACTGCCGAGACTGCGTAAACCATCCGCCACCCACGGGGTATTGTTTTCCAGCAGGATCACCAGATCGAAACGGTATTCATCAATCAGCGCCTGCACGAACGGATGCTCACGCCCTTCGTACTTTTTGCAGAACGCCTGGGTAGTGACAAAATCGGTGTCGATAAACGCCACTTTATTGGCATATTTCACTGCAAAATCAATATATTGCGCATGTCCCAGAGCGATTTTATCGTAGTCGGAATACTGCAACGCGATCTCATCGCCACCGAGGTGCGAAAAGACATAATCACGACCAAACTCCCACGCACTGGTGGTGTTGAAGATATTGGCAAGTTTGTTTACCAGGGTGGATTTACCGCTCGACTCGCCGCCAAGGATCGCCACGGTACGCACAAAGAACGGCTTAACTTCAGTAGGAATATATTCCCAGTAGCGGAACGGGTTTTCGCGGATCTGCGCACCGCTGATACTCATAAAAGTGCGTTTCGGATCGATCAACACCGTTTCGATCCCCAGATGTTCCATATACTGTGGCGCGTCGGCTTCTTCCGAGGTGTAGATCAGATCCGGCTGGATCCCCTTTTCAGCCATAAACTTTTTGATGCCGTTGCTCCACACATCCCAGCCGTGCGGATACGGCTCCATGCCCTCTTCGTTAAAGGCATGAATACGAATGTTTTTTTGATACTTAAAGGTTTGCAATAACCAGCGCAGACGATCCGGCACGGTCGGCTGCTGCGACATGGCGCTGTCTTCAAACAACGCGCGGTCACGGGTATCGTCAAAGCCCATAATGATATGCAGCTCGTCAACCTGGCTACAGGCGCGCTGGATAAGGTAGATATGTCCGGTATGCAGCGGGTAGAACTTACCGAATACGACACCAATCGTTTTCTTCTGTCGGGGAAACTCAAGCCCCAAAAAACGGTGCAATGCCTCCAGCTTTTGCGCGCTGGGGCTTTTGATTTTGGCATTCAGTAACTGGCTTAAATACCCTTTGGTCATACCGCTGGCATCAGCTACCTGCTGTAGCGTGCAGCCCTGTTGCTTGATGGCAGTTTTCAGGTAATCAAATGACGACATATCTCCCTCCGTATCTCTTATTATAAGTCGTCGAACACGCTAAGCGCGTCGGAGAGTTTTTTAACGCCAAAAATCTGCATCCCTTCAGGCACTTTTTTCGGTACGTTAGCCGCCGGAACAATTGCCCGCCGAAAACCGTGTTTCGCCGCTTCTGAGATTCGTTCCTGGCCGCTGGGCACCGGGCGGATCTCCCCTGCCAGCCCGACTTCACCAAACACCACCAGATCCTGCGGTAGCGGCCTGTCACGCAGGCTGGAAACCATCGCCAGCAGTAACGCTAAGTCGGCGCTGGTTTCCGTTACCTTCACGCCGCCGACCACGTTCACAAACACATCCTGATCGGCCATTTGCAACCCACCGTGACGATGCAGCACCGCCAACAGGATCGCCAGACGGTTTTGTTCCAGCCCTACTGCCACGCGGCGTGGATTCGCCATCATCGAGTGATCGACCAGCGCCTGAATCTCCACCAGCAACGGACGCGTTCCTTCCCATACCACCATCACTGAGCTGCCGGAGGTCACTTCATCGCCGCGGCTTAAAAAGATGGCGGAAGGGTTGCTAACTTCACGCAGCCCCTGTTCGGTCATCGCAAATACGCCCAGCTCATTCACCGCGCCGAAGCGGTTTTTATGGCTGCGCAAGGTGCGAAAACGGGAGTCGGCATCGCCGTCCAAAAGCACCGAACAGTCGATACAGTGTTCCAGCACTTTCGGGCCAGCCAGTGAACCATCTTTGGTTACGTGACCTACCATGACAATCGCCACGCCGCGCGTTTTGGCGAAGCGCGTCAGATAAGCCGCCGTTTCACGCACCTGCGCCACGCTGCCTGGCGATGACTGAACATCCGCCATATGCATCACCTGGATCGAGTCAATTACCATCAGCTTCGGTTGCTCTTCTTCGGCAATCAGGCAGATCTGCTCGATGCTGGTTTCCGACAACATATTGAGATTGTCAGTCGGCAGGCCAAGGCGATGAGCGCGCATTGCCACCTGTTGCAGCGACTCTTCGCCGGTGACATACAGCGTTTTCATCTGCTGCGCCAGTTTGCACAGCGTTTGCAGTAGCAGCGTGGATTTCCCAGCACCTGGGTTACCGCCAATCAGAATGGCGCTTCCCGGCACAACGCCGCCGCCTAATACGCGGTCGAACTCTTTAAATCCGGTTGAAAAACGCGGCAGCTCTTCAAGGCTGATATCGGAGAGTTTCTGGACTTTTGCCACTCCGGCGCTACCGGCATAGCCACTCAGACGCTCGTTACGCGCCACCGTTGGCGACGCAGCAAGACGCACCTCGGTGATGGTGTTCCAGGCATGACAGGCGCTGCACTGCCCCTGCCAGCGCGGATAATCGGCCCCGCATTCATTACAAACAAAGGCGCGTTTTGGAGCTTTTGCCACGGTGTACCTCGTTAATGCTGTGCCGCCCGCAGGATGACGGGCGGGCAATTACTTCTGATTCAGGCTGCCAGAGAGGATGCAGAATACCCCCATCAAGTCAGCGTGACGGATGGTGACTTCCGTCTTTTCATTCACTTTTGGCTTGGCATGGTAGGCAATCCCCAGTCCTGCCGCTTTGATCATCGGCAGGTCGTTGGCACCATCGCCAATCGCCACGGTTTGCGCCAGCGGAATATCATACTCCTGCGCCAGCCGGGTCAGGGTTTTCGCTTTGTACTGCGCGTCCACAATGTCGCCGATCACATTGCCGGTAAATTTACCGTCCATGATCTCCAGTTCATTGGCTACCACGGCGGTTAATCGCAGCTTGTCGCGCAGGTATTCAGCAAAGAAGGTAAAGCCGCCGGAGGCAATCGCCACTTTCCAGCCCAGTGTTTCTAGCTTCAGCACCAGTTGCGTTAAGCCCGGCATCAGCGGCAGATTTTCACGCACCTGTTGCAGAATATTGGCGTCAGCGCCTTTCAGCGTCGCCACGCGGCTACGCAGGCTAGCGGTAAAATCAAGCTCCCCACGCATCGCCCGTTCGGTCACTTCCGCCACCATCTCGCCCGTTCCAGCCAGTTTGGCAATTTCATCAATACATTCTATCTGGATGGCGGTGGAGTCCATGTCCATCACCAGCAAACCGGGCGTGCGCAGGTGCGGGATTTTCCCCAGCGGCGCGACATCCAGCTGCGCCTCGTGGGCCAGGCGCGTAGCCCGGGCGGTGAGTGAACCTGCCAGACGAATCACCTGATAATCTTCCACGCACCAGGCAGCAACAATCACCATTGCCGCGCCCAGTTTGCTTTGGTACTGGGTCAGACGTTGTTTATCCAGCCCACGACCATACAGCAGCCAGCCGCTACGACCTGCGTGGTAATCCAGTGGCATCACTTCATCACCACTTAATGAAAGAGGCAGACCAGGCCATAAAGAGACATCTTCAGGCAGGTCGCACCAGGTAATGTTAGGCATTAAGGCTCCTGTAAAATCGTTCGAAGCAGGGAAAATAACGCATGAGGCTACCTTGTATCCATTGCTTCTGGCAACATTAAGTCTCAAATTTTCAACGGGTGGAATATGGCTCGCACAAAACTAAAATTCCGGCTGCATCGGGCAGTGATTGTCCTGTTCTGTCTCGCGTTGTTAGTCGCACTAATGCAGGGAGCATCATGGTTTAGTCAAAACCACCAGCGACAGCGTAATCCACAGCTGGAAGAACTGGCCCGCACCCTGGCGCATCAGGTAACCCTGAACGTTGCGCCGCTGATGCGTACCAACTCACCTGATGAAAAACGCATTCGGGCGATCCTCGACCAGTTGACGGACGAAAGTCGCATCCTCGACGCGGGTGTGTATGACGAACAAGGCGATCTTATCGCCCGCGCAGGCGAAAGCGTCGAGGTGCGCGACCGGCTGGCGCTCGACGGTAAAAAAGCAGGTGGTTATTTTAACCAGCAGATTGTCGAACCGATTAAGGGGAAAAATGGACCGCTAGGCTATCTGCGCCTCACGCTCGACACCCATACGCTCGCCACCGAAGCCAAACAGGTGGATAACACCACCAATATTCTACGCCTGATGCTGCTACTCTCGCTGGCAATCGGTGTGGTGCTAACTCGCACACTGTTGCAGGGTAAACGTACCCGCTGGCAGCAATCGCCCTTCCTGTTAACCGCCAGCAAACCGGTACCGGAAGAGGAAGAAAGCGAGAAAAAAGAGTGACCCATTACTACAAGAAAGGAAATCGTTATGTCCACATTACGCCTGCTCATTTCTGACTCTTACGATCCGTGGTTTAACCTGGCGGTGGAAGAGTGTATTTTTCGCCAGATGCCCGCCACGCAGCGCGTTCTGTTTCTCTGGCGCAATGCCGACACGGTAGTGATTGGTCGTGCGCAAAACCCGTGGAAAGAGTGTAATACCCGGCGGATGGAAGAAGATAACGTCCGCCTGGCACGGCGCAGTAGCGGCGGTGGCGCGGTGTTCCACGATCTCGGCAATACCTGTTTTACGTTTATGGCTGGCAAGCCGGAGTACGATAAAACCATCTCCACGGAGATTGTGCTTAATGCGCTGAACGCGCTCGGCGTCACCGCAGAAGCGTCCGGGCGCAACGATCTGGTGGTGAAAACCGCCGAAGGCGACCGCAAAGTCTCAGGCTCGGCCTATCGCGAAACCAAGGATCGCGGTTTCCACCATGGCACCTTGCTGCTCAATGCCGACCTCAGCCGCCTGGCAAACTATCTCAACCCGGATAAAAAGAAACTGGCAGCGAAAGGCATTACCTCGGTACGTTCCCGCGTGACTAATCTGACCGAGCTGCTACCGGGAATTACCCATGAGCAGGTTTGCGAGGCCATAACCGAGGCCTTTTTCGCCCATTATGGCGAGCGTGTAGAAGCGGAAATCATCTCCCCGGACAAAACGCCAGACTTGCCGAACTTCGCTGAAACCTTTGCTCGTCAGAGTAGCTGGGAATGGAACTTCGGTCAGGCTCCGGCGTTCTCGCATCTGCTGGATGAACGCTTCACCTGGGGCGGCGTAGAACTGCATTTCGACGTTGAAAAAGGCCATATCACCCGCGCCCAGGTGTTTACCGACAGCCTTAACCCCGCGCCGCTGGAAGCTCTCGCCGGACGGCTGCAAGGCTGTCTTTACCGCGCGGATATGCTGCAACAGGAGTGCGAAGCGCTGCTGGTCGACTTCCCTGAACAGGAAAAAGAGCTACGGGAGTTGTCGGCGTGGATAGCGGGGGCGGTACGGTAACTCGCTCATTAAAATATCCAGGGAAGGAAATATGATCGATCTGGAGAACCAGGAACGGGAGATTATCAATTTAATGTTCAGCCAGGGTATATCCTGGCTAGCCGCCGTGCGTATCAGGCATAAATTATCGCTTGCTGAAGTAAGTAAAATGTTAGGTATCTCGATTAATTCTCTAAAACGGCTCGAAAAGACGGAACGGCTTAGTTCAAACATCAAAAGCAAAATGGCAGGAATTTATGGTTGTCCACCAGAGTTGCTGATACACCCTTCCTGGATGACGGCTGAACATAAATGAATAGATTCGTGAATAGATACTTGAATAGATTTTATTTTCTATCCATATGAAAAATAATAGTAAATCTATAAATCAATTGCTATTGATGAATAGATACTAAAAAGCCGGAGCAGTCTCCCGCTCCGGCTTCACAAGGCAATCGCCTTTCAGCAAAACACAATTACTCTTTATCGCCCAGCAGAACGGATTCCAGTGCGATTTTGATCATGTCGTTGAAGGTGGTCTGACGCTCTTCAGCAGTGGTCTGCTCGTGAGTACGGATATGGTCAGACACGGTGCAGATAGCCAGTGCTTTCGCACCAAACTCTGCAGCCACGCCGTAGATACCCGCCGCTTCCATTTCCACGCCGAGGATGCCGTATTTTTCCATCACGTCGAACATTTCGCCGTCCGGAGAGTAGAACAGGTCAGCGGAGAACAGGTTACCAACACGCGCATCAACGCCCAGAGCTTTAGCCGCGTCTACCGCGTTACGCACCATGTCGAAGTCAGCGATAGCGGCAAAGTCATGGTCTTTAAAACGGATACGGTTAACTTTGGAATCGGTGCAGGCACCCATACCGATAACGACGTCACGCAGTTTTACGTGCGGCAGAACAGCGCCACAGGAACCTACGCGGATAATTTTCTTCACGCCGAAATCGGTGATCAGTTCTTTGGTGTAGATGGAGCAGGACGGGATACCCATACCGTGACCCATTACGGAAATTTTGCGGCCTTTGTAAGTACCAGTGAAGCCCAGCATACCGCGAACGTTGTTCACTTCACGGGCATCTTCAAGGAAAGTTTCAGCAATATACTTCGCACGCAGCGGGTCGCCAGGCATCAAAACTACGTCAGCGAAATCGCCCATTTCTGCATTAATGTGTGGAGTAGCCATCGTTTTATCCTTTTTGTGACATAACAAAGGCGGAGTCAACGCTCCGCCCAAATCCATCAGAACATGGCTTTGCCATATTCCATATCAGAAGTACCAAAATATTTTGCCAGCGTCTGACCGATATCCGCGAAGGTTTCGCGGTGACCCAGTGAGCCCGGTTTTACTTTCGGGCCGTATACCAGTACCGGAATGTGTTCACGCGTATGGTCAGTACCGGTCCAGGTCGGATCACAACCGTGGTCAGCAGTGAGGATCAGGATGTCGTCATCGCGCAGCAGAGACATCAGCTCCGGCAGACGGCGGTCGAACAGCTCCAGCCCCGCAGCATAGCCTGCGACATCGCGACGATGGCCCCAGGAAGAGTCGAAGTCAACAAAGTTAGTGAAGACGATGGTGTTATCACCCGCTTCCTTCATCTCTTTGATGGTGGCGTCAAACAGCGCGTCCAGGCCGGTCGCTTTCACTTTCTTGGTGATACCGCAGTTGGCGTAGATGTCAGCAATTTTACCCACAGAAACCACCTGACCGTGTTTTTCATCAACCAGTTTTTGCAATACGGTCGGTGCTGGCGGTTCAACTGCCAGGTCGTGACGGTTACCGGTACGCTGGAAGTTACCGGCTTTGTCGCCGATAAACGGACGAGCGATAACACGACCGATGTTGTAGCCGCCGTTGGTCAGCTCTTCACGGGCGATTTCACACAGTTCGTAGAGTTTATCCAGGCCAAAAGTTTCTTCGTGGCAGGCAATCTGGAACACGGAGTCAGCGGAGGTATAGAAAATCGGCTTGCCGGTTTTCATGTGCTCCTCGCCCAGTTGATCCAGAATGACCGTACCGGAAGAGTGGCAGTTACCGAGGTAACCTGGCAGGTTAGCGCGTTCAACCAGTTTATCCAGCAGCTCTTGCGGGAAGCTGTTTTCGTGATCGGAGAAGTATCCCCACTCAAACAGAACCGGGACACCGGCGATTTCCCAGTGACCAGACGGGGTATCTTTACCGGATGACATTTCGTGCGCCCATGCGTACGCGCCGATAACTTCAGCGTTGCCGTCCATTCCTGCCGGAATGAAACCGGTAGAACCTTCATGTGCTTTCGCCAGCCCCAGACGGGTCAGATTTGGCAGATTGAGCGGGCCTTTACGACCGTTATCAGCTTCGCCTTTGGCACAGGCTTCTGCGATATGACCCAGGGTGTCAGCCCCGACGTCACCAAAGCGTTCTGCATCTTCTGTAGCGCCGATGCCGAATGAGTCCAGCACCATAATAAATGCACGTTTCATATGTTCTCCGTACTCAGTGCTTCAAATTTAAATGATCAGATCAGTATACCGTTATTCACTGATACGACGATAGACAGTTGGTGTGCTTTCCGGTGCTTTATCGGCAAGCTTAATTGCCGCTTTCACCGCTTTCGCCGCTTCCTGCCAGCTGTTTTCGTCTTTCGCGTGGATAACCGCCAGCGGACGCTGACCGTCTACCTGGTCGCCCAGACGCGCCATATCAGTAAAGCCGACGCTGTAATCGATGGTGTCAGATGCCTGACGGCGACCGCCGCCCATTGCAACCACTGCCATCCCCAGCGCACGGGTATCCATTTCACTGACAAAACCTTCGGTATCAGCATAGACTGCTTTCGTCAGCATCGCTGTCGGCAGATACTTCGCGTAGTTCTCAACGAAGTCGGTCGGGCCTTTTTGTGCCGCTACCATACGACCAAAGACTTCTGCCGCTTTACCGTTGTCCAGCACCGCCTGCAATTTCGCGCGCGCTTCGGCGTCATCTTTCGCCAGTTTGCCGGAGATCAGCATCTCCACACACAGCGCCATCGTGACATCAAACAGACGCGGGTTACGGTATTCACCCGTCAGGAACTGCACCGCTTCACGTACTTCAACCGCGTTACCTGCACTGGAGGCCAGCACCTGATTCATATCGGTGAGCAGCGCGGTGGTGCGCACGCCAGCGCCGTTAGCCACGCCAACAATCGCTTCGGCAAGGGCTTCAGAGAGTTCGTAGGTCGGCATAAACGCGCCGCTACCCACTTTCACGTCCATCACCAGCGCGTCCAGACCTTCCGCCAGTTTCTTCGCCAGGATCGAGGCAGTGATCAGCGGGATGGAGTCCACGGTTGCGGTAATATCACGGGTCGCGTAGAAACGTTTATCCGCCGGAGCCAGTGAGCTGGTCTGACCGATAATCGCCACGCCGACGTCTTTAATGATTTCGCGGAAGCGGTTGTCATCCGGGAAGATGTCGAAGCCAGGGATGGATTCCAGTTTGTCGAGCGTGCCGCCAGTATGACCGAGGCCACGACCGGAGATCATCGGAATATAGCCGCCACAGGCAGCGACCATCGGCCCCAACATCAGCGAAGTGACATCGCCGACGCCGCCGGTAGAATGTTTATCAACAATCGGGCCATTCAGATGCAGGCTTTTCCAGTCGAGAACGGTTCCTGAATCTCGCATCGCCATGGTCAGCGAGACACGCTCCGGCATCGTCATATCGTGGAAGAAAATGGTCATCGCGAGGGCGGCAATCTGCCCTTCGGAGATAGTGTTGTCGCGAATGCCGTTGATAAAGAAACGAATTTCTTCATCACTCAGCGCATGACCATCACGTTTTTTACGAATAATTTCTTGTGCGAGAAACAAGGTAACCTCCCGTGGAAAAGAGTATGAGGCGGCTTTTGCCGGATGCGTCTACGCCTTATCCGGCCTACAGGTGATACGTCTCGTAGGCCTGATAAGCGCAGCGCATCAGGCGCAAAGCATCTTACTTAGTAGCTGCTGGCGCTCTTACCGTCGCCGTGGCCCAGCGCTTTCAGCAGGCTTGCCAGCAGGCTGGAAGCGCCAAAGCGATAGTGGCGCGCATCTGCCCAGTCAGCACCGAACAGTTCATCTGCAATGGCGAGATATTTCTGCGCATCTTCCGCAGTACGCACGCCGCCCGCCGGTTTGAAACCAACGTTTTTCTCTACGCCCATATCACGGATCACTTCCATCATGATGCGCGCGCTTTCCGGCGTCGCGTTCACTGCCACTTTACCGGTAGAGGTTTTGATGAAGTCGGCACCCGCTTTGATGGAGATTTCAGACGCTTTGCGGATCAGCGCTTCGTCTTTCAGTTCGCCGGTTTCGATGATCACTTTCAGCAGTACGTTCGCCGCTGCGCAAGCCTCTTTACAGGCTTTCACCAGATCAAAACCAACTTGCTCGTTGCCCGCCATCAGCGCACGGTACGGGAACACCACGTCAACTTCATCAGCACCGTAGGCGATTGCCGCACGGGTTTCTGCCAGTGCAATTTCAATGTCATCGTTACCGTGTGGGAAGTTGGTTACCGTAGCAATACGGATTTCCGGGGTGCCCTGCTCTTTCAGCGTTTTGCGAGCAATCGGGATAAAGCGAGGATAGATACAGATAGCAGCGGTATTGCCGACCGGAGTTTTGGCCTGATGACACAGGGCGATTACTTTCTCGTCGGTGTCGTCGTCATTCAGGGTAGTCAGGTCCATCAATTTCAGTGCACGCAGGCTGCTTGCTTTCAGATCAGTCATTTCATTCTCCTGGCTTGTCGCCAATAAAATTCACCTTGCGAGTTTGTTAGTATTCTAACATCGACTCCGCAACACACTTCGATATACATCACAATTAAGAAAATCTACTTACAAATTTGCAGTACGGTAATGCGATCTGGTTCAAATAATTTACTTTCAAATGAATGCACCGGTGGTGACAAACGCATCAGGATCAAAGTGAACATCACGAAACTTCTTACAATGGCGCATCACCTTTGGCATAAAAGGAAAAGAAGATGCCCACTTCTCACGAGATTGCACTGCAACAACGTTGCCAGCAAATTGTCACAAGTCCGGTGCTTAGTCCGGAGCAGAAACGCCATTTTCTGGCGCTGGAAGCAGAAAACAATCTGCCTTATCCGCAGCTGCCTGCCGAAGCCTGCCGCGCGCTGGATGAAGGCGTAATCTGCGATATGTTTGAAGGTCATGCGCCGTACAAACCGCGCTATGTCTTACCCGATTACGCCCGTTTTCTGGCGAACGGTTCCGAATGGCTGGAGCTGGAAGGCGCGAAAGATCTTGATGACGCGCTCTCTCTGTTGACCATTCTTTATCATCATGTCCCTTCGGTCACATCGATGCCGGTCTACCTGGGGCAGCTGGATGCGTTGTTGCAACCGTATGTTAGAATTCTAACACAAGACGAGATCGACATTCGAATAAAACGTTTCTGGCGTTACCTCGACAGAACCCTGCCAGACGCCTTTATGCACGCCAATATCGGCCCGTCTGATTCGCCCATTACCCGAGCAATTTTACGCGCAGACGCAGAGCTGAAGCAGGTTTCACCGAACCTGACCTTTATCTACGATCCTGAAATTACCCCTGATGACCTGCTGCTGGAAGTGGCGAAAAACATCTGTGAATGTAGCAAACCGCACATCGCCAACGGTCCGGTGCATGATAAAATTTTCACAAAAGGGGGCTACGGGATTGTAAGCTGTTACAACTCACTGCCGCTGGCGGGTGGTGGCAGCACGCTGGTGCGCCTTAACCTGAAAGCCATTGCCGAGCGCAGCGAATCGCTGGAAGACTTCTTTACGCGCACTCTACCGCACTACTGCCAGCAGCAGATCGCCATCATCGATGCGCGGTGTGAATTCCTCTATCAACAATCACACTTCTTTGAGAATAGCTTCCTGGTGAAAGAAGGGCTGATTAACCCTGAACGTTTTGTGCCAATGTTTGGCATGTATGGGCTGGCGGAAGCGGTTAACTTGCTGTGCGAGAAAGAAGGGATTGCCGCGCGCTACGGTAAAGAGGCCGCCGCAAATGAAGTGGGTTATCGCATCAGCGCGCAACTGGCGGAGTTTGTCGCCAATACCCCCGTGAAATATGGCTGGCAAAAACGCGCCATGTTGCACGCACAGTCGGGGATCAGTTCTGATATCGGCACCACGCCGGGCGCACGCTTGCCGTATGGCGATGAGCCAGATCCGATCACCCATCTGCAAACTGTCGCCCCGCATCATGCTTATTATTACTCCGGCATCAGCGACATTCTGACGCTCGACGAAACCATCAAACGTAATCCGCAGGCGCTGGTACAGCTTTGCCTCGGTGCCTTTAAAGCCGGAATGCGTGAATTTACCGCCAATGTCAGCGGTAACGATCTGGTTCGCGTTACCGGTTATATGGTGCGTTTGTCGGATTTAGAAAAATATCGCGCCGAAGGTTCACGCACCAACACCACCTGGCTGGGCGAAGAGGCCGCACGTAACACTCGTATTCTGGAACGCCAGCCGCGCGTGATAAGCCATGAACAGCAGATGCGCTTTAGTCAGTAAGATTATCCCCTTCTCCTGCGTTGACGGGCCAGGCAGTCGTCTGGCTCTGTTTTTGCAGGGCTGCAATCTGCGCTGCAAAAATTGTCACAATCCGTGGACGATGGGGCGCTGCAATGATTGCGGAGAGTGCATGCCACAGTGTCCGCATCAGGCGTTGCAGATTGTTGACGGCAAAGTGCTGTGGAACGCTGTGGTCTGCGAGCAGTGTGATACCTGCCTGAAGATGTGTCCACAACACGCCACGCCAATGGCGCAATCCATGAGCGTGGACGAGGTGCTTAGCCATGTCCGCAAAGCGGTGCTGTTTATTGAAGGGATAACGGTAAGCGGCGGCGAAGCCACGACCCAGTTGCCGTTTGTGGTGGCGCTGTTTACTGCTATCAAAAATGATCCGCAACTTTGCCATCTCACCTGTCTGGTGGACAGTAACGGCATGTTGAGTGAAACCGGCTGGGAAAAATTACTCCCGGTGTGCGACGGCGCGATGCTCGATCTCAAAGCGTGGGGGAGCGAATGTCATCAGCAATTAACCGGACGCGATAATCAGCAGATTAAGCGCAGCATCTGTTTGCTGGCAGGGCGCGGCAAACTGGCGGAACTGCGTTTGCTGGTAATCCCTGGCCAGGTGGATTATTTGCAACACATCGATGAGCTGGCGGTGTTTATCAAGGGACTTGGAGATGTTCCGGTTCGCCTGAACGCATTTCATGCCCACGGCGTGTATGGCGAGGCGCAAAGCTGGCCGAGCGCCACGCCGGAAGACGTTGAGCCGTTGGCTGATGCGTTAAAGGTGCGCGGGGTGAGCCGGTTGATATTCCCGGCGCTGTATTTGTGACATGCCGGATGCGGCCTACGGTTCGGCGCAAGCCTCCAGGCATGAAAAGACGCGTTAAGCGTCGCATCTGGCATTGTGCACCGACCGCCGGATGCGGCGTGAACGCCTTATCCGGCCTACGGTCGGCACAGGCCTGTAGGCATGATAAGACGCGTCACGCGTCGCATCAGGCATTATGCGCCGACTGCCGGATGCGG